>DASUBD010000430.1:0-6291 GCA_035763445.1 Candidatus Angelobacter sp. | reverse complement strand
CCTTTCTTCTTGAAGCTGCGCAGCAATTCTTTGCTGACTTCTTCGTCTTCCACGGGAACGAGCCGGGGCAGCATCTCAATGACGGTGACTTCGCTGCCGAACGAGCGATACAGGGACGCAAATTCCACCCCTACGGCTCCGGAGCCGATGATAACCATGGATTTCGGGATCGAAGACAGACTTAGCACTTCGATGTTGGTGAGGACCTGGTCGTCAGGCTGCAGTCCGGGCAGCATGCGGGCGTAAGAGCCGGTGGCAAGGATGATGTTCTTTGCCTGAATCTGCGATTTCTGGCCGCCTTCTCCGGTAACGTCAACAGTGTGCACGCCGTTTTTGGCCGGCCCGGTGAGCGCGCCGAATCCGCGGACGGCAGTTACCTTGTTCTTGCGCACCAGGAAATCCAAGCCTTTGGTGTGTTTTGCAACAATCCCATTTTTGCGGTCCTGGATGGTCTTCCAGTTCAGCTTGCCGGCGCCGAGACCGTCAATACCGTATTTTTCCGCCGATTTCAGGTGGTCGTACACTTCGGCATGGAAAAGAAGCGCCTTGGTAGGAATGCAGCCCACGTGCAGGCAGGTGCCGCCGAGCTTCGAGTCTTTTTCAATGAGACAGGTTTTCAGTCCAAGCTGGCCAGCGCGGAAGGCGGCAGTGTATCCGCCGGGTCCGCTGCCGATGATGGCAACATCATAAATCGTATCTGGCAAAGTCATGCTCCCCTGTGAGGAAAATCGTGAGAAGGCAAACAGTTGATTGTAAATTAGCTCTCAGCAATCGGCACTCGACATTCAATATCCAGCCAATCCAGTGTTTCTACTCTCATTAGATAAACCCAGCAGCTCCGGGGATTCAAACCCAGCAGCTCCGGGGATTCGCGCCTGCAACAGCTCACGAATTCCAGAGCTTGAGCACAACCCGGTCTCTCAGCGGGTTACGTCTAACGAATTGGAGTGCAGGGTCGCACCTGATTTTCTCCGGGAGGGATGAATGGTTGTATTGTGGTGGATTATCGTGGGACTAATCGCGGGCTGGGCGACAGGGAAGATTATGCGTGGTTCCGGCTATGGGGTGCTGGCTGACATACTTCTGGGAATCGAGGGTGCGATTATCGGCGGCTGGATTATGCGCGCTCTGGGCGGTACCGGCCAGGGCGGAATGATCTATACCATCCTGATTGCAATTGTGGGAGCTGTGGTTTTGACTGCCATTTTCAGGGCGATTACCGGAAGAGGCCGAACGAGCGGCACTGGAGGCATTCGGCGGGCGGCATGATGCGTTAGCCGCGAATGTCTCTTTTTCAGCGATCTTGCTCGACCTGTTATTCAGTTGAGCAGTTTGGCAGCGTCTTTGGCGAAGTAGGTCAAGATGATGCTCGCGCCAGCGCGCTTGATCGACTGCAGCGATTCCAGCATCACGCGATCTTTATCGAGCCAGCCATTGGCAATTGCAGCCTGCAACATGGCATACTCGCCTGAGACCTGATAGGCCGCAATGGGCAGGTCAAAGCGGCGCCGCGCTTCGTTGATCACATCAAGGTACGGCATGGCTGGCTTGACCATGATCATATCGGCGCCTTCCTGAATGTCCTGCTCGATCTCACGCATGGCTTCGCGCAGGTTGGCTCCGTCCATCTGGTAAGAGCGTCGGTCGCCAAATTGGGGAGTGGAATCTGCGGCCTCGCGGAATGGGCCATAGAAGCCCGAAGCGAACTTGGCGGCATAAGAAAGAATCGGCGTGTTAGTAAAGCCGGCTTCGTCCAGCCCTTTGCGGATAGCGGCAACTCGCCCATCCATCATGTCAGACGGCGCAATGATGTCCATGCCTGCCTGTGCCTGCGAGACAGCTGTCTTGGCCAGGATGTCGAGGGTGGTATCGTTCTCAATTTCGTATTCGAGCGCCGCTTTTTCAGCCACTCTTGTGGCAGCAGCGGCGAGGTTCTCGCGCGCAACCACCATGACGCGCGGATTTTTTCCGCCCGAGCTCTTGTGCCGGACAACGCCACAATGGCCGTGCGACATGTATTCACAGAGGCAGACATCGCCGATCACAACAAGATCACGTACTTCCTGCTTGATGGCCCGCGTGGCGCGCTGAACAATCCCGTCTTCCGCCCAGGCGCCAGTGGCGACTTCATCTTTCTTCTCAGGAAGGCCGAACAGAATAATCCCACCGAGACCAAGAGACTTCGCCTCCCGTGCTTCTTTCACCGCTTCATCAATCGACAGATTAAATACGCCGGGCATGGAGCCGATCTCTTTGCGAACCCGCTCTCCCGGACAGACAAACAGCGGGTAGATAAAGTTTGAGGGTTCCAGGTGGGTCTCGCGGACGAGGGAACGCAGGGAGTCAGACTGGCGCAGCCGGCGAAGGCGGGTCACTGGAAAGGCCATAACAAGGGAAGTTTAGCAGTTCTGGAGTGTAAATGACCTGAATCATTCTTCTGGAATCAGGAAGGCGCCGGGAATTCTCCTATCCAGGGTAGCCAGCAGGGCTTCGTGTGCTTTTGCCAGCTCTGCCAGATGTCCATCTGTAACGTGTGCAGCAGCGTTTGCCCAGGCGGGAAGAAGGGAAACATCGTTCTCATCAGGCATGAAGGTGAACTGAGGAGATGGGGAGCGCTTCAGCCGAAGCAACAAGGCCCGTGCCTGAGTTATGGAAAATCCATAAGCTGCCGCCTGGGAAAGCACCCTTACAAAGCCGAGTTCTGTAATTGAGCATGTTGCCAAATGGGACGGTCGATCACCAGCCACCCATGAAGCTACGCGGTGGTGAAACTCATGTTGCTGAAATCCCAGTGCGACAAGGGCATTTACGTCAAGCAAATAGATCATGGAAAGTCAGCCTGGATCTCATGAACCTCTTTGCTGCTTAATATGGGCGAGCCTGAACCGGCGGTCAGAACAGGAAGCCCGGAAATAGGATCTCGGACAATCTTGGCCTTGTAAGTTTTCCTGGTTTGTGGCGTCAGGACAATTCTTCCGGCTTCGATCCTTGCTTCAAGAGAGTCGCCCGTACGGATGCCCAGCCTTCGGCGAATTGGGCCGGGCAAAACAACCTGTCCCTTGCTGGATACCTTGGTGGTCATGGTAAGACGATCTTACCTTCAAGGTGTCATGCAACACAAGCTGAACTTGCTAAGGCCGCCGTTTACCACAGACGCAGAGAACGGCCAGAAGACGCCAATGTGCACCAAACGCTTTTCTTATTCCCGCAAGTACATCGGGTCACCATCACAGTTCCTAGTTAATTCAAGGAAGACCTGGAGCGGTATTGAATGCACAAAATCCGGATGCTGGCGCTATCAGGCTTCCTTGTGTTCGCAGTTTTGATTGCTGCCGGGCAGAACGAATGTGATTCCGCCGGGCGTGTGCTGGAAGAAGCGCGGCAGGCCGCAGGCGGCGATGCCTGGAACCGAATTGGCGAGATTGTCACGGAGGGTAAGCTCCAGGCTTCATCGAACAGCGGTTCACTACGCTATGTAGAGAATATAGCCACAGGAAGAAATGTTCTGCATTATGAATTCGCATCTGGATTCAAAGCAACGGAGGGCACGGACCTTCACGGCTCCTGGGAGCAGGATGCGAACGGCTACATTTCCATCTCTCGGGATCCACTTTCGGAGAGAAATGCTGTAGACGATCGCTATTTGGCTCGACGAGCATATTGGCAGCCGCGATTTGGCGGCGCTGCTGTTGCGCTACTCCCATCCGATAACTCGGGACAATCGAGCTATCACCGTGTTGAAGTGAAGCCGCAAGGCGGGCGCGGGTTCATTTTGTGGATCAACCGCCAGACCTATCTTATCGAACGCGTGGAACACCACGGCGGCCGAGCGTACACCGAGTTTTGGAACGATTATCGGGAGGTGCGGCTTCCGTCACCGGAGCGGGGCTCCATTCGCCTGCCGTTCAAAGTTTCCATTCAGCCTGGCGCGGAGCAGTTTGTATACACGACCAGGCAGGTACTCGAGAAGTCCCGAAGTGCTGATTTTGTCATCCCGTTTCAGCACGATTATCAAATGCCCCCAAGCGGTAAGGTAACTGTTCCATTTTTCAGCTCGACGGGAATCGTTCTGAAGGCCAGAATTAACGGCCAGGGACCGTTCACTGTGATTCTGGACAGCGGGGCCTCTGTGAACCTGATCTCATCCGAAGTTGCGCGACGATTAGGCCTGAAACTCGGAGGACAGATGGCGATTGCGGGAATGTCAGCTTCGGTCAACGTACAGCACACATCAGTGAAATCAGTACAGATTGGCGCGCTAACGCTGCGAGACCAGCCATTTGAGGTGATCGACGTTCCCTATGGCCTCAGCCATGGATCGAAGGAACCGCTGGTGGCTGTCATCGGCTATCCGGTGTTTCGCCGCCTGGCGATCCAGATCAACTACCAGCAGCATAAGGTCACGTTCTACGATGGCCCTACATTCCGCCATCAAGGCAAGGGAACTGAGGTTCCCATGCATATCAGCCATGACTGGCTTGTGGCCAATGGAACGGTGCAAGGTGTTCCGGGAATGTTCTCTCTGGATACAGGCCAGCAGAACGTCGCTCTTCACCTGTTCCATAGTTTTGTTCAGCGCACCGCAATTGACAAGAAACTCGGAAAGAGCTTCTGCGGCGTTGCAGGCGAAGGTTTTGGAGGAGCGCAACACGGCTGTTTCACTCGCAGCAAACTCGCTCTTGGAAATATTGCTGCCGGGAATCTGGTGACCACATTGTCCCATGATACGAGCGCAATTTCATCCACCACAACGATTGCCGGAAACATTGGAACGGGGTTTTTTCGCAAGTTTACCGTGACCTTTGACGCCATTCACCAGAAGCTTTTTTTTGAAAAGAATCAAAATTACGCCAAGCGCGATGTCTACAATCGAGCCGGCATGGTGCTGCAGGTTGTGCCTGGAGGTGAAAAGGTGCTGAATGTGTTTTCCGGGGGACCGGCCGCCGCGGCTGGAATTCAGCCAGGCGACGTGCTTACTTCCATCAAGGGCCATCGGCCTTCTGAGCCGGCGATTGCGATCAGGCAAGACGTGTTCCGGCAGCCCGTGGGAACAGTGGTGCATGCTACTGTGCAGCGTGGTAATTCATCAAGGAGTCTGAGGATGATCCTGAAAGATGTGCTGTAGGGCCGGTGGTTTTCTCCGTCAGGGTGGTTAGGTTTTATCTTCGTCTGCCATGGCAGCGGTCAGGGAAGAGATTTAGGCTAACATCATAAAAGATGGTTCCCTCACCGCTGCAACATTCGTCATCCCGCGTTCTGGAATTTGACCAGTTCCGTGACTTGTTGTCCGCGTACGTGAATTCGCCGCTGGGAAAAGAGCGGGTGGCGCAGCTTGCGCCTTCTTCCAATCGCAATTGGGTCGATGAGCAGCAGCAGCTTGCCGCGGAAACGCGACGGTTTCTTTCTTCCGGCGGCAGGTTTGATTTTTCAGGGCTGTTCGACGCGAGCAGGCTGCTTGCCAAGGCGAAAATCCCGGGAGCGGCGCTGGAGATCGCGGAGCTACGAGACATTCTGTTGATCGCTGACAAGGCTGCCGAATGGCGGGAAATCGCTCTGCGTCCGCCGGAGGCGGTGGTTCGAGACAAGGCATGGGAAGGCATGCAGGCGCTCTCTCTGCAAATCGCGGACTTCACTTCGGTCCTGCGCTACTTCCGCAACAAGATCCTGCCCGATGGCACGCTGGATGATCGCGCCTCAGCCGAACTGAGCCGAATCCGCCGCGAGGTGGAAAAGCAGAAACGGCTGATTCAGGATTCTTTGCGCGGCTATCTGCGGCGGCTGGCGGAAGGCGGCGCGGTGCAGGAAGAGCTGGTGACGATCCGCGGTGAGCGCTTTGTGATTCCGGTAAAAACTGAGCAGCGGCGGCGCGTGAACGGTGTGGTCCATGGAGCATCTTCAAGCGGCCAGACCATTTTCGTGGAGCCGCTGGAAACGATTGAGCAGAACAACGATCTGGTCCGTTTGCTGGAAGAAGAGCAGATGGAGATCCGGCGCATTCTGCAGGAAATGACGGAGAAGATCGCCGAGCAGGCTGACGCCATGGCAGCGGCAACCGACGTAATGGCAGAAGTGGAACTGCAATTCGGCAAGGCGCGCTTCGGGCTTGATTACGATTGCGTGCGTCCTGAGCTGACGGATGATTACCTGGAGGTGCGTGATGCACGGCATCCGCTGCTGGAGCGTAACCTGCGGCCCAAAGGCGGCAAGGTGGTTCCGCTGACGCTGGAGATGGATTCCGCGCACCGGCAACTGATCATCAGCGGACCGAATACCGGAGGCAAGACGGTTGGG
>DASUBD010000429.1:0-9809 GCA_035763445.1 Candidatus Angelobacter sp. | reverse complement strand
CCTGGGTGGGTTGCTCTCCAGCAGAGCCCACTTGCGCTTCGCCAGCCGAGTCGATCATGCCAAAACCGGAGACTGATTGAAAGAGGAAGCAGCGTGATCTCCCCCTCTTCAACCCGGCTCCTCCAAACTGTAAAGGATGTCTCGGCACTAGACACGACTTTCGTGCATTGGGGTGGAGGAGTCCCCGGTAGCAAGAAGACGATTGGAGTCCCGGAGGGACGACACACACTTACACAAATCTCCACAATGCCTCCGGAAGCCACGACAAGGCCACATCTTCACGACGCACCAAGCGCCGTCCAACGTTGAAGTCATAAGAGCGCGGCAGCCAGAATCTGGGTGGCAGCTTCCCACCGAAAGTGAGTAGGTTCTGTTTGGCGGGCGTTTTCCTTGACAGGCATTGCAGCGAGACACGCTGTTTCAGGACCTGCGTGCACCAAGCGCCGACAGGCGCGACATAACGGTAGCCCAGTCCGTTCCCGAGGCGCGCACAGCGCGCTGAGGGATAAGGGCTGGGTAAGCAAAAGAAAGAAAACTTCTCCTCACGCCGTAGGCCGGGTGCCCCATCCTTTGGGACTGAATCTCGCGCCGGTTTTGCGCGAGATTCGTTTAGGCCCAAAGGGTGGGAGATACATTACTCTCCGACCTTGACCCGCCCTTTCGCCAGATCCCCTTCTGCCTGTTGCCGGAAGACCGGGAAGACAAGGGAGCAGCGTGCCTTTGTGGTTAATCTTCTGTTCCTCTGCTTCCTCCGTTCCTCTGTGTTTCAAGGTTTTGGGTTTCTGCGTGTCTCCGTGGTGAGTATGGCTGCTTTGGTCTTCCGATGACGGCGATGTCGCGCGATGAGGGCGATCACGTCGATCACAATGATTCCTCCGCTCCCACCGTTCATCTGTGTTTCAAAGGTTCTGGGTTTCTCCGGGTCTCCATAGTGAGTATGGCTGCTTTGCTTTTCCGATGACGGCGGTGCCGGCGATGACGCTCGATGTCGGCATTCAATCAGTTCCGTTTTGGCGCTTGACCGACTCGCCTAAGGTTGCCAGAGGCCCGCCAAAGTTGACAACGACCAGGCACCTGCTCCAATGTTACGATTTCAAACCAGCCTGAATCTTGGGCGAATGATTTTTTAAGACCGAACGGGATTTGTTGATAGGTCCAGATTGTTGACATTAGAAATCAGCAACCACTGGGAACAGAATTTATAGCGTGAGTACCTGGCGTCCCCGGAGTTTTAGGTATCCCGGAGGTGTAAGTATGCGTCTAAGAGTCTCCCTTCTCGTTTTTGTTCTGTGCCTCACATTCACCCTACCCGCCTTCTCCCAGACTGGCGGCAGCACTGATCCTCAACCCGTCCCTTTACCGAATGCTCCTTCCCCAACCGGCTCTGATCCCAACGATTCCGGTTACACCAGCGTTTTTCTTTTAAATCATGACTGGACCGCCGGACCCGACGATGCCGACGACGCCTTTCTCCGCTTGGAAGCCAACCGGCAGAGGCGCGGGACCAATCCGGCTTTCGTTGGTGACGTGCTTGTCCAGGCGGCGCTCGAGCGTGCGCTGAATCCTCAACTCCTGCCTGGCGCTGCCGCTGCGCCGGGAATACCGCAGTGGTTCAATATCGGCCCCCTCAGGAGCAACCACATCCAGAACGGTGTGCTGCGCACGGTCACGGACAGCGGACGTGCGCGTACCATTCTTCCCCACCCCACCAACCCCAACATTCTTTACTTTCTCACCTCGTCGGGCGGTTTGTGGAAGACGACCAATTTCCAAAGCAACAAGCCCAACTGGGTCGCACTAACGGACGGTGTATTCACGACCTCGGGCGGCGCGGCCGCATTTGGCCGGACTCCTGACACCATCTATCTCGGACTCGGTGATCCGTTTGACGGCAATGCGGCTGCCGGGGCTTACGTGTTGAAAAGCACAGATGGCGGTCAAACCTGGGGCCCCGCGGTGCGTCTCACGCTTGGGTCCACCTCTGCAGGCAGCATCCGCGACCTGAAGGTTGATACCAGCGGGCCAACGGATGTGGTGCTTGCCGCTACTGATTTTGGGCTGTTCCGCTCGGCGGATGGCGGCGCTACATTCTCCTTCAATTTCAGCGCTCCATTTTTGTATCCCACAGTCGTAGGGACGTTCGCGCAGACGGTGTGGAGCATTGCCAACACCAGCAAAGGCTGGGTTGCCGCTACCGAGTCCCCTGTGGTGGGCATCGCCCAGACCGCTGCCACTGACGGCGTCGGTAAGCTCGCCGTTTCCACCGACCGGGGCGCTACCTGGCAACCGCTGGCATCACTGTCAGAGACGTTCCCTGCTCCGACCGGAACAGTACAGGCCGGACGAATCACTCTGGGGGTTGGCGCAAGCGGAGATGCTGTGGTTTACGCCTTTACCGCCACCCAGCGCGACGGCAGCCAGCTTGATTTGTTTCGCTCCGCGGACGGTGGCGCCAATTGGACTCCGGTGGGCCTTCGTGGCAAAACTCCACTCAATCCCAACCCGGACGCTACCAACATGAATCTCATGGGCGGCCAGGCTTTCTATAATCACATGCTGTTGGTGGATCCCAATGACGCCAACCGCAATACGGTCTACATTGGCGGGCAGCTCTCATCAGCCAAGAGCACTGACGGCGGCGCTACCTGGCAGATCCTGGCTGATTGGCTGGCGCAGTTCAAGATGCCCTACGTCCATGCTGATTACCATGCCGCCGCAATCTCCCCGGTGACCAAACAAGTTTTCTTCGGAAGTGACGGCGGACTCTTCGTCAGCAACGATAACGGCGCAACCTGGGACGATGGCAAGAACGAGGGCATCATCACCGAGCTTGCATATTCCATCGCCGTCTCCCCCAACAATTCCTTTTTCACCATCATTGGCACGCAGGATAATGGAACCTTCTCTCGCGTAGCCAACACCGGTATATGGGAGCAGACTCTCGGAGGTGACGGCATCGGCACAGCATGGAGCCGCGCCTCTGTTAATCAAGACGTCGCCTTTACCAGCTTTCCCGGCGGCAGCACCGTGGTTGCTGTCAATACTCCACCGAACATTCAGAACAAATGGGCCTTTGCCCGCAACGGCATCAATCGCCGTTTCGGAAATTTCTTCACCGCATATGCGGCGCCATCAGCCGCAGCCGATGCCACCGGTCAGGTGTTCTACAACTACACCAGCCGCCAGATCTACAAGACCAGCAATGCCGGAGATTTGTGGACCGACATCGGGCACACTCAAATCCCCGGAACAGCCAATCCGCCTACTCCCACGGTTCCGCCCTCGCCGGGAATCAATGCCGCGCGCATTTTCCGCGACACACCGCACGGTATCGGCGTCAGCCCCACACCTGACGGGCAGAATCATGTCGCTGTAGTATGCAATGGAGGATTTGTTGTTGTAACCCACAATGGCGGCGCCACCTGGACCCAGGCTGCGCTCATCGGAACTGTTCCAGGTTGGCAGGGATTCAATTCCAACGCTGAATGGGCAGACAATGCAACCCTTTATATTTCCTCGGAAAGTCCCATCTCCGCATCCCGGGTCGCCAAGTCAACCGATGGTGGCTTAACCTTTTCGAATGCCGGCACTGGCTTGCCTGACGTTCCGGTCGCGCGGCTCGCGGTCAGCCCACTCGATAAGAACACGGTGTTCGCCGCGACCTTCCTTGGCGTCTATCGCACCACGGATGGTGGCGCCCACTGGAGCCGCTTTGGTGCCGGCCTTCCTTTTGTGGAAGTGGATGACATCTATATAGCACCGGATGCGTCCTTCCTGCGCGTCGCGAGCTTTGGCCGCGGTGTTTGGGAAATCCATCCATAAACGCAGTGGCACTTCTGCAGCGCCGTCCCGTTCCGGACGGCGCTGTTTTTTTGACCTCATTTCACGTTCGCTCGCCCGATGCCGTAAGAGTGACGATTTGTCACCTTCTCGTCACACCATCCCGAGCCGAAGCCCCCGCTACTCATTGTGATTGCTATCGACTGGGACGCCGATCACACCCCGCGAGGCAAGCCGATGAAGAATACGCTCCCGATTCCGAAGGAATGCAGTGAGAGACTCTTACCCGGAGCCGGCCGGCGTCATGGTGATTTCCTGGTAGCAAATTGCCTCGCGTTTGCCGGAACCGGCGCCCATAAGGTATGCCACCATTCTGCTCTCGGTGCTCCGTATAAAAGATCACAGTTGACGCATCCGAAAGTTCCAGCAACCTTTACCACGCCAATGATTCATTAAACCGCTTCCCTTCTGCTGATCTCATTTCTCTCGCTCCCCTCTCCGGACAGCCACACGCGGGCCACCGGGTTGCCCGCAAAAAGTTTTTGTTGAGGATGCAGCAACGGGTTTACGGCGCGTCTAAAAACTGGAAGTACCCAGAGTCTCAAATGGCAAAGGTTCTCTGTACCGGATGGGATCAGGGTCTTTTGGACACACGCACCTTTATTCTGAAATCAGCAGGGCACGAGGTGCATCAGGCCAGGACCCAGGGGGAAGTTGTGTCTGCCTGCAGAGAACACCACTTCAATGTCGCGGTAATTGGTCAAACCGTGTCGAACCGCATGAAGCGGGTCGTTTTCTCCTTTGTCAAAGAGAATTGTCCGCAGGTCAAGGTTCTGGAACTTTATCAGCCACACATGGGCAAAGCCCTTGAAGACGCCGACTCATGGCTTGAGGTTCCTGCAGACATTCCAAGTGACCTTGCAGAGCGGGTTGGACAGCTTGCACAAAGCGCCATTCCGGCAGAACGAAAGTAAAACGGCAGCCTAAGCTGCGGAGATTTTATTTGTATTGCGTCTGAGTTGGTCGCTCGCAATGAATCAGGCGGCTTCTTTGAACAAAATGAGCCAGGGCCTTTGGGACACATACCCCGCGTGCCACAGAGCGTTGCGCCGTCGGAAGCCCTGGACCCAGCCGGCCATGTTTGAAGGAGCGCAGCCAGCTTAGAGTAGGGTCGGCTATCCGGATGGCTGATATACGCGGCGCCACACTTTTCCATTTTTGGAAAGGAAAAAAGTCTCGCACCCAAAGGAATTTCCTATCACGATCTTGTATAATTTCACCTTCAACAGCGGACTGGAACGCAAGGCGATCGCCCTCCCTGGCCTGGAAAGTCCCGCAGTTTGCGGACGTTGTTATTGCAGATGTTTTTAGTTGATGTCCAGGCGACTCCGGCACAAAAACTTCTGAAAGAAAAAAAGACCCGCCGCAGTTCCACTGATGAATGCTTGCCGCATGAGTCACGACGAAAGCATGTCACGGATAAGAGCAGCTTCCGAGGAGAGGAGTAGTGAACGAGAAAGAGCTCGCTCAGAAGTTCGTTGACGTTGCGCAGCTGTGCTGCGAAATGGAATGCCAATTGGCCGAAAAGGATGACTTTGATTTCTCAGACAGGGTGCGCACGATGTGGCGCGACGCACAGGTAATCATAAGAAAATTTCGCATTGAGCCAAATCGCGTAGCATGGATCAGATTCAGGAAGTAATGCTACCAGGAACACTTTGTGCAACCGGGGGCCATCACCGTTTTAGCTATGACACCGTTGCTTACGGCGCGATGGCGGCGATTTCTCTAGCACACCAGTTGCTCGCGTGAGAGCTTCAGTCCATCCAGATTGCCCAGCACAGTCACGGCAATGCGGTCCTGATGGAATAAAGAAGCAGCCATTTCGGTCACTTCTTCCGCTGTGACAGCCTCAATCTGTTCAATCGTCTCGTCCAGGGTGAAGAACTTGTCGAAATACATCTCCTGGCGCGCCAGATTTGACATGCGGGAGGTGCTCGACTCCAGGCTCAGCATCAAGCTGCCCTTGAGTTGGTCTTTGGCCCGGCGCAGCTCTTCGTGCGGAATCGTTTCTGACTTCAATTCGTGAAACTCCGCCAGAACTGATCCCACCACCTTGGGCGTGGATTCGAGTGATGTGCCTGCGTACACTGAGAGGCAGCCTGTATCGCGATAGGGATTTAAGTCGCTGTAAATCGAATACACCAGCCCCTGGTCCTCGCGGATTTTCTGGAACAGCCGGGAACTCATGCCTCCCCCCAGCACCGTATTCAACACGTAAGAAACGTATCTCTTTTCGTGCGAGATGGGGTGAGATGGCACTCCCAGGCAGAGCTGCACCTGCTCCAGAGATTTCTTGTTGCGAGTAATAATCCTTGGCGTTACCGCCGGAGCAGGCTGATGGAATCCGTTCGGAACGCTCTTTAACCCAACAAAACGCTCCTTGATCAAGCTCATGAATCGCGCGTGGTTCAAATTCCCCGCTGCGGAAATAATCATGTTGTTGGGCACAAAACGATGCCGGTAAAAATCAAACAACCTCTCCTGTTCAAAGGAGCGCACCGTCTCTTTCGTGCCCAGAATCGGCTTGCCCAGCGGGTGGTCCTTCCAGAAATTCTGGGTAAAAATCTCGTGGACAAGGTAGTCAGGATTGTCCTCATCCATTTTTATTTCTTCCAGGATCACGCCCTTTTCGCGACTAATATCTTTTTCCGCAAACACCGGGTTCAGCACCAGGTCGCTCAAAATATCCAGCGCAATGGGCAGGTGTTCGTCCAGCACCTTGATGTTGAAGCAGATGGTCTCTTTGCCGGTAAAGGCGTCCATATTGCCGCCAATGGAATCCACCTGGCGCGCAATGTCCCGGGCGGACCGACTGGTGGTGCCTTTAAATACCATGTGCTCGGCAAAGTGTGAGATGCCGTTCAACTCAGCAGTCTCGTCGCGCGAGCCCGTCTTCATCCAGATTCCAATCGAAATCGAACGGATGTGACGCATCTCCTCGCTCAGAACAATGAGACCGTTCGGCAAGATTTCCCGATGTATGTCGCGGGGTTCAGTAGTCGTGGGGCGCGGCTGGACTGCGGTTTCCATGTCTTTGGCTCTATATGATTCTCACACGTGGCAAATGGTCGCTTGGTTATTTATATGTACTTTTGTTTCAATAATTTGTAGGAGATGCGTCAAACTGCGCCGCAGCCCATGTAAAATCACCTTGAGATGGCCTCATCTCTGCACCAAAACCGGGGTAACCAGCTTCTTGGGCTTAATTTTCAAGAACTTAGCTTGCTTGTGCAGAGCCACAAGCAGCCCGACTACCGTGCTCGCCAGCTCTTTGAAGCCATCTACACCCAGCGCCAAGCCAGCCTCGAAAGCATTTCTACTCTGCCCAGGAGTTTCCGGGCCATCTTGCGCGACCAGGGCGTCGAGATCGGTGCGCCCAGGATTGAAAAGAGCTTCCCTTCCGTAGATGGAACCATCCGCTACCTCATCGTCATGACTGACGGTGAAACCGTGGAAACCGTCTGGATGCCCGAAGGGGATGGCGGCGAAGAGGCCGACGGCAGCGAAGCCGGCGATGAAAGCACTGAAAAAAGCTTTGATCGCGCTACCATCTGCGTCTCCAGCCAGGTTGGTTGCGCCGTGAACTGCCAGTTCTGTCTGACCGCGCAGCTTGGCGTAAAACGCAATCTCACCGCCGGAGAAATCATTGGCCAGGTCATCGCTGTCCTCAATGATCGAGGCGTGGACATGGAGCGGCAACGCATCAACATTGTTTTCATGGGCATGGGAGAACCCTTCCTTAATTATCCCGAGTTCATGAAAGCCGTGCGTCTTCTGGTGGAAGGCGTGGGTTTTTCCGAATCGCGCATGACTGTCTCCACTTCCGGAATCGTGCCGCGAATCTACGACTGCGGTTCCGAGCCTGTCCGCCCCAAGCTGGCCATCTCCCTCAATGCTCCCAATGACCAGCTTCGGGAGCGGATCATGCCGCTCAACCGCAAATGGAATCTGGAAATGCTGATGCAAGCCGCCCGCGACTTCCCTCTGCGCAATCGCGAGCGCATCACCTTTGAATATGTTCTGCTGCGCGACGTGAATGACCAGCCTGAGCACGCCCGCCAGGTGGTTGAATTGCTGCGCGGCGTTCGCTGCAAAGTAAACCTGATTGCCCTCAATCCCGGCCCCGGCATCGCCTTCGCCACGCCCGATCAGGAACGCGTGCACACTTTTCAGCAAATGCTCATTTCCGCCGGTATTCCTGCCTTCATCCGCCGCCCGCGCGGCCGCGATATCTTTGCCGCCTGTGGCCAGCTCAAACGCACCGTCGCCTAATCGTCGACTTTAAGTTTATAAATCGATCCGCGGCATTTATGCATCAGGGCTGAATGCTGAGCGCTGATTGCTGACTGCTTCTGCTTTTCCGATCACGCGCGATCGCGGCGATTACGGCGATTTCCTAAGCTCCACGTTCCCAGCCCTCCGGGCATCCAACCGAATAATGGAGGAACCCCCATGGCAGAGAGGCAATTATCCGGACTCAGAGTTGCTGCAATCACAACCGACGGTGTTGAACAGGTGGAATTGCTTGAACCTAGAAAAGCTCTGGAGCAAGCCGGTGCTCAGGTACTGGTGGTTGCGCCCAGGGCCGGTAAGGTCCAGGGCTTCAAACACCATGACAAGGCCGACCAGATCCCGGTTGACCTCACCCTTGACCAGGCGGACCCGGCTGACTTTGACGCGGTTCTCCTTCCCGGAGGTGTCATCAACGCGGACGGGCTTCGTGTGGAAAAGAAGGCCCAGGAGATCGTGCGCCAGATTGATCGTCGCGGGAACCCGATCGCGGTGATCTGCCACGGAGGGTGGCTGCTTGTCTCAGCCGGTCTGACCCGCGGCCATGTCATGACCAGTTGGCCCACACTTCAGGATGACATCCGCAACAGCGGCGCCGCATGGGAAGATCGCGAGGTCATCCGCGACCGCAACTGGGTAAGCAGCCGCAAGCCAGACGACATTCCTGCTTTCAACCGTGAAGTAATCAAACTCTTTTCTGAAGCCGTCCAGAAGCAACGAAGAGTAGCCTGAGGCCAGCCATCATTTACGTGAGCCCGCCGCACCTGGCGGGCTCTCTTCCAGGCATGCCTCGCTTCTCTGAGAGTTATCCCATCTCACCAGACACCTTCCCGAACCGCAGCCACCAGAACCTCAAACCTGGAATAGCTCGCAAGCGGAGGTGAGGGACCTGCCCCGCTGCTGCTTCGCGGAAGCCCTCAGTCGTTCCCATCTGGAAGGAAATCGTGTGGCACAGCCGCCCTCGGCAGTGACCCAACTCACCAAACCACGATTGAAATAAATCGTGTGGCACAGACACTCTTGTCGGTGCCTCCGCAATGACCTTGTCCGCTATTTTGATTCTGATCAGTGCAACCAGCATCCCTCAGGGGAAGGTTTTTCTGCATTCCGGATGAATGCTTCTGTTTCCGATCACGGCAATTCGTCCCGTGATAGCTTTAGTCTTTGCACGTGAGCACTCTCAACCAACCCGCCGAAGCCATATCCACCGCTCCGGTCAAAACCGATCTTGGCGCCATGGCCATGGTCTCAACTCTCTTTTTTGCCTGGGGCTTTCTCACCTGCCTCAATGACATTCTTATTCCTCACCTGAAAAATATTTTCGACCTCAACTATGCCGAGGTCATGCTGGTGCAGTTTGCCTTCTTCTCCTCTTACTTTGTGTTTTCCCTGCCTTCAGGCAAGCTGGTTGAGTGGATCGGCTATGCGCGCTCCATGGTCGCGGGCCTGGTCACCATGGGTTGCGGCGCGCTGCTCTTTGTTCCAGCTGCCATGGCCCCCTCGTTTCCGCTTTTCCTGACCGCGCTCATCGTCCTTGCAGCGGGCATGACCATCCTTCAGACCTCGGCGAACCCGTATGTTGCCGTTCTCGGTCCTCCGCGAACCGCGTCCAGCCGGCTGAACCTGACTCAGGGCTTCAATTCTCTCGGCACAACGTTGGCCCCGCTTTTCGGAAG
>DASUBD010000428.1:0-6086 GCA_035763445.1 Candidatus Angelobacter sp. | reverse complement strand
GCATTCGTAAATCTCCTTATTCTGAATATTCTGAATGTCTTGAATTTGCGGGCCAGCGTTCCCGCCCGGCCTCTATGAGTGCAGCGAATGGCGCGGCCCAAAATCGACACGCGCGATAAGTTTTTTTAGCGGCCAGATTGCCTTCTTTGCGAGGTCACCTGGTCACGCATGCGTTCCTCCCGCTGACGGAGTTCAGGGGTGAGCTCGGCGCCAAAGTCCTCAGCCTCAAAAACCGGACGAATTTCAATTTCGCTCTCGCCTTCATGGGGATTGGGGCAGCGCTTCAACCACTCGACGGCCTCTTCCATGGACCTGACCTGCCACACCCAATACCCAGCAATGAGTTCCTTGGATTCGGTGAACGGCCCGTCAATTACGGTCCGTTTGTCTCCTGAAAAGCGAACCCGTTTGCCTTTGGAACTGGGATGGAGGCCGTCAGCCGCCAGGAGTACTCCGGCTTTTACCAGTTCTTCGTTGAATTTCCCCATGTCCTCCAGCATCTTCTGTTTGGGCATAACGCCTGCTTCAGAGTCCTTATTAGCCTTCACAATCACCATGACTCGCATTTGTCTATCTCTCCTTTGTGACTAATATTGCCTGCCTTCTACTGTAACGGCGAACGGCGGGACGGGAGATCGACAACAGACGCAAAAAAAATCTTCCAGTGCGGAGCGACGCGTTAACTGGATGAATCTTATGGGGTTGCGAACCGCTATAAATGCAGAGATTCTCTTGAATGACTCACCGTGTAGAGAAACTTTGGCCGACCGTTCGCATCCCTTATTGAGCCTTTGACGCGCTCTCAACCTGCGAGCCCAAAGTTTGCCACTCCTTTAATATCTGACACATGTCCAGATCCGGAGCAATCAGGCAGATATGTCCGTGACCGGTGAGTACGCGTATGGTTGCGCATGAAGTCCGCTCAGCCATGAGCCGGGCCTGCGCGACCGAGGGAATTAAGTGGTCATTTTCGGCGGCAAGGAACAGAGTTGGACATTTAAGTTCGCGCAGCCTGTCTCTCACGTCATACGTCTTCAGGATGTTAAGCCGGTTCCTGTAGCCCAATTTGGTCGAACGCGATGTCAGTTCCAGAAACTTGCGGAGCTCTTCACGATGCGTATGGCGCGAGTGCATAAAAAATGATGTCAGACGTCGCACCACGCTCATTGCTCCCCAGGGAATCATGCCGATTCCCGCGCTTGCAAGCCGCAACCGGAACTGCGGGGCAAAGTACGGGAAAGAGTTCAGCACTACAAGCCCGGAGATATGTTCCGGATAACGAAGGGCTGTGCTGAGCGCAACAGTGCCTCCAAAGGATTCACCCATGACGATCGCACGCCTATCCGCCGGAGCAGCCAGCTCAATCACGCCGCGGAGATCGTCGGTGAGCGTGTCCATGCTGGTGGCCTCATCCGGCAGTGAATAAGTAACCACCGTATGAGATTTTTCCAACAGTGGGACCTGACGGTAAAACAGTTCGCCCGTACCGTCCATTCCCGGCACCAGAACTATGGCGGGACCGCTTCCGCGAATGGAAATGCGAGAATGATTCAGGAGAGTCTTCATGGCAGAACCCGTCCGGACCGCTGCGGGAAAGCGCCTGGTTCATTTTTGGCGAATCGCCTGGACTTTGAGCACCTTTCTGTTGCTTGAGCTCATCGTATGCGGAATCTCGGCAGCGCCGGTTGTAATCGCCTGGTGGCAGCTCGTCAGTCTTCTCGAATCAAGCCCGCGCGTTCTGGTTTTCGCCTTCAGTGTGGCGCTTATACCTTCTTATATCATTTTTGCGGTGGTGTTGCTGTTCATCTCTCCCGTAGCGATACGTCTCGCCGGCTGGCGAACGCCTGACCACGCAGAGTTGCGGATTGCGGACCTGGATTGGGACCTTCTGCACTTTGTGCGCTATGCAGCCGCAAACCATGTTGCCCGCCTGCTCGCAGGCACATTCTTCCGCGGGTCACCGCTCTGGACAGCTCACCTGCGCCTGGCAGGCGCAAAGCTGGGAAGGCGCGTATACATCAACAGCCTGGAACTGAATGATTACAACCTTCTTGATTTTGAAGATGACGTGGTCATTGGGGCCGATGTTCATCTGTCCGGACATACCGTGGAAAGAGGGCTGGTGAAAACCGCACGCGTGCATCTAGGCCGCAATACCACAGTGGGAGTGAGCAGTATTGTCGAGATTGGGGTGACCACCGGGCCAAACTGCGAAATAGGAGCCCTGAGCTTCGTGCCTAAAATGATGACGCTTGACAACGACGCGGTCTATGTTGGCATTCCTGTAAGGCGCATTCGATAAGGATTGAAGCCGGAAATAAGCCACGTCGCGCAAAACTCAGGATCACTGGAAGAACTCGTTCATCGCCGGGGCCGTACCTGAAACACCCGGCCGGTCGGCCGCTGAGAGCAGTTCCAGGATCATACGCAACGTGCTCTGGTGCTGATAGAGAGTGGTTGATTTGAATGCAGACTTCACATGCGCCCCGGCAATCACTTCCGCCACATGCCCGCCGCCGTTGGTTAGATCACTCGCATTGGCTTCGTCAAACACAACGATAAAAACGCTGTTCGCGAGCGCTGGATTGTTGATGAGTGGGTCGAGATTCGCTTTGAGCCAGTTATCGGCGGCAGCAAGTTTGTCGCTGTCGGGGCAGAGCGATCCGCCCGTGGGGCAATCATGCGCGTCATTTTCGGCATCGGGCAGCAGGAAGGCAAAATTTGGCGCTGAGCCGGACGCGAGATCGGCCGAGAGCTGCGTGAAGGGCACAATGCTGGCCGCCTGCACGGTGGATTTCACCACGTCAGAAAAGAAAGAAAACGGATTGTGGTGCTTCAAATAAGGATACACATCCGGTCCAAGATAGCCGGCTGAGGGCAGGCTCTGTGCGTAAATCTTCCAGGTCTTGCCGGATGACAGCAGCGCGCGAACAATGTTGTCATCAGTGATTGTGCCGGTGAACGCATCGTCGTTGGTTTCTATGTTCCCGGTGGTCAGCATGAAGTAGTTGCCAATGGAAGGATGGGTGTTGGCGAAATACTGCGTGGCCAAAGCATGCTGCGTCACCAGAGAGTTGAAGTAAGGCATTGCAGTACTGCCAATCACCTGGGTAAAACCGTGGTTCTCCTCCATTACCAGAAAAACGTGATCCACTGCAGGAATGGCAGGGGTGGGAGTTGGGGTAGCACTGGGAGTAGGGCTCGGCGTAGGAGTGGCTGACGGAGTTGGGGTGGGCGTTGCTGTAGGTTGGGGTGTAGGCGTAGGCGTGGCGCTTGGAGCAGGCGTGGGCTGTGGCGATGCAGTAGGCGATGGGCTCGGCTGAGCGACACTCTGGTGCGTACTGCTCAGTCCAGTTCCGCCGCAACCTCCCGCCCAAAGCAGTGCAGCCAAGGCGCACATTGATCCCGTTGCGAGATAGGCCTTTCCCATATTCTCAGACCAGAGACTCAGATGATTGAGAGTTGCTGCTGGATGCCCCGGCTCGAATGATCGATTGGCGCGTTGAACCAAGCCGCAGCTAGCCAAGATACCCGGGCACGACGATATAGTATTTTCATTCGAGCTGACGATACGGGAGTGAGCGACTGTTATGGCTACTGTGCAGGTCCGCTATATCGTGAACGATGTTGATGCCGCGATCGCGTTTTATTGCGGCCATCTCGGATTCAAGGAAGTGATGCATCCTGCTCCGGCATTTGCCATGCTGACGCGAGGGGACCTGCGACTGGTTCTGAGCGCGCCCAATCCATCGGCTGGCGGAGGACAGCCCATGCCGGATGGCACTCAACAACATCCGGGAGGATGGAACAGGTTTGCCGTTGAAGTCCAGGATATCGCCGCTTTAGTGGAAAAATTGCGCAAAGCAGGCGTGCGGTTTCGCAATGAAATCGTAACCGGAGTGGGAGGCAGGCAGATCCTGGTGGAAGACCCATCAGGCAATCCGGTGGAACTGTTTGAACCTATCCTGCCTGAGGCGCGCCTTGATCCCGCAAATAAAGGATGAAGTGAAACCGGTGGTAAACATGCGGTTACCCTGCGCGCTTTCAGTCAGGTTAGGATAATGCCCTCTGCTACTATTGTTTTCGAGTGAAATCCGTTGGATCCAACGTTGTCCGCATTGAAGCGGAAGCCCTGCGCGCGCTGGCTGAGCGCATAGCCGGTCCCATGGCGCAGGCCTTTGATTGCGCGGTGGAATGCCTGCACTCCTGCGGCGGTCGCGTGGTGGTTACGGGCATGGGCAAGAGCGGACTCATCGCCCGGAAAATTGCCGCCACCTTGAGTTCCACCGGCACACCGGCGCTGTATCTCCATCCGGCTGAGGCGATCCATGGCGATCTGGGAATGGTAGTCAAGGGTGATGTGGTGCTGGCGCTCTCCTTCAGCGGAGAGACGGAAGAAATCCTGCAACTGCTGGCCACCATTCGACGCACCGGGGTGAAACTGGTGACCATCACCGGAGACAGGATTTACCCGACGAACTCGCAGAAAAGGTCCACGGTGGCACAGGCGGCGGATATCGCTCTGGATTGCTCGATTGATAAAGAAGCGTGCTCCATGGGGCTGGCTCCAACGGCATCGACAACCGCCATGCTTGCTCTGGGAGACGCCCTGGCATTGGCGCTGGCGGAAAAGCGCGGCTTCAAAGAAGAAGACTTTGCCAATCTGCATCCCGGAGGCAAGCTGGGGAAGAAACTGGCGCGGGTTTCGCAGCTGATGCATACAGGCGATGCTGTGCCGCGTGTAGAGCGCGATACACGGATGCCGGCCGTGATCTATGAAATGTCACGCAAAGGCCTGGGTATTACCACCGTGGTGGAAAAAGGCAGACTGCTTGGCGTGATCAGTGACGGCGATTTGCGCCGGTTGCTGGAGAAGCGCAAAGACGTGCTTAACCTCTCCGCCGCGGAATGCATGACCACGAATCCCAAGACGATTGCCCCAGATGAGTTTGCTGCCAGCGCTTTGAACATCATGGAGCAGAAGAAAATCACGTCGCTGGTGGTAACAAACAGTGACGGCACGGTGGAAGGCATTGTTCATCTGCATGATTTGTGGGGAACGCAAATGGTTTAACGGCAGCTCTTAGCCATTAGATCTTAGCTTTTAGCTTGCCTCGTAATCCCAGCAGTTTTTGGCTAATGGCTAACGGCTAATGGCTGAGTGCTAAAGGCCAGTCCAGGGGCTAACTCACTGATGGCTGATTCTGAAAATCGAGCGCAAAAGATAAAACTCATCCTCTTTGACGTTGACGGTGTGCTCACGGACGGCACGCTGTGGTTCTTCCCTGCTCCGCAAGCCGGGCCGCGCACAACGGATGCACAACGAACGAAGCTAGGCGATGCGGCGGGGTTCGGAATCCTTAGCCAGAACATGATTGAGGCCAAAGGGTTCAATGCTCACGACGGCACAGCCATTTCCCTGGCGCGGCTCGGCGGGCTGAAAACCGGCATGGTCACCAAGCGCATTTCAGAAACCGTGGCCATTCGAGCACGCGACCTGAAAATCGACTACCTGTTTCAGGGAGCCGAAAATAAGTCGGAAGTGCTGGACAAGATTCTTAACGAGAGCGGGTTCCAGGAAGAGCAGATTGCGTACGTTGGCGATGACGTAATCGATCTGCCGATTATGCGGCGCTGCGGGCTGGCAATAGCCGTTGCAAATGCGCGTCCGCAGGTGAAAGCCATGGCGCATTATGAAACCGCCTCGAGTGGTGGCCGCGGCGCAGCGCGGGACGCGGTGGAATACATCCTTCAGGCACAAGGCACGCTGGAGCGCGTGATTGAGGCGTACATAGAAGCACGGACGTCAATAGGAAAGTAGCGGAATCTCATCACCGAACCGAAGCGCATCACTGAGCTCTGCGAAAACGGGATGCAACAAGAGCTACAACCTTTAGCGCTACAATCGCTTATGATGAAGCAGCGCGGGGTTGAACATTGACCCCGTTCCGACACCCATCATAAAATGAGAGAGGTTCGGCTGTTCCGGCCGACACCCTTGCGTTAAAACTGCCCCCTCGTTCAACGGCAGGACAGCTGACTCTGGATCAGCATATCGGGGTTCGAATCCCTGGGGGGCAGCCAAA
>DASUBD010000427.1:0-5659 GCA_035763445.1 Candidatus Angelobacter sp. | reverse complement strand
GGAACATCCTGCAGTCGCATGACTGGGTCATTCCACACCTCGATGGCGTTCCCTACATTGAAAAGGCCCCGCTGCCATACTGGCTCATCGCGATATCGTACGCTGTTTTTGGCGTACATGACTGGGCCGCCAGGATTCCATTCGCTCTGGGAGCGATTTTGCTTTGCTGGGTTGTGGCGCGATATGGACGTTGGGCATTTGGCGAACGTTCTGGATTTCTCGCCGGGCTTGTCCTCGCCACCTGTGTGGGGTTGTTTCTTTTTACTCGCATCCTGATCCCTGATGTTCTTCTCACTCTATGCGTGTGCGGGGCATTCTGGGCTCTGCAGCGGGCGCTAAATGAAGATGGTGAAGAGCGCAATCCCGGACGATGGGCTGCCTTGCTTGCGGTAAGCCTCGCTGTTGGAGTGCTCTTGAAGGGACTGCTTCCACTGGTGCTGGTTTTGGGCGGAGCGCTGACCTATCTTGCCGTTACGCGGCAGCTCTTTTTGCGTGAAACCTGGAGGCGCTTGCATGTCGGCACAGGGCTTCTGATTTTCCTCCTGATCGCTGCTCCATGGCACGTTCTTGCGATGCTGCGCATGCCTCCGCATTTTGCATTCACCATGCACAGCCGCCCAGGCGAATACCACGGCTTTTTCTGGTTTTATTTCATGAACGAGCATGTGCTCCGGTTCCTTGGACTGCGTTACCCGCACGATTACAACACGGTGCCGCGAGCTGCGTTCTGGTTGTTGACTCTGGTTTGGCTGTTCCCGTGGAGCGTCTATGCTCCCGCTGCCATCAGGATGAGTTACAGGCCTTCTGATCGTGCAGGACGCACATGCCTGATGGCTCTTTGCTGGAGCGGCTTTCTAATGCTGTTCTTCAGCTTTTCCACGACACAGGAATACTATTCCATGCCCATTTACCCGGCGTTGGCCCTGCTGCTTGGCTCAGCCCTGGACGGTCCTGCGGGAGAGAGATGGTTTACTCGGGGCAGCAGAATTCTCGGCGCCTTCTACGCCATGGGATTGGCGACGATTCTGGCTGTCCTTTACATGGTGCATGGGGTTCCAGCGAACGGCGATATCTCGTCCGCACTGGAGCAACATCCCAGCGCTTACACACTTTCACTGGGGCACATGGGTGACCTCACACTCAGATCGTTCGCTTATCTGAGGACCCCGCTCCTTCTTGCGGCAATTGCATGCGCGGTGGGAGTGATTGGCGCTTTTGCGTTACGCAGACATTTCAGGATTCTTACCATCGCGGCCGCCATGCTCATTTTCTTTCATGCCGCCCGCCTGGCTCTGGTGACATTTGATCCGTATTTGTCCTCGCGCTTGTTGGCGGAAAAGCTGCGTCAGGAGCCCAAAGGAAACATCATTATTGACGGAGCCTACTATCCTTTCTCCGCGCTTTTGTACTATTCAGGGCAGAACGCGTTACTCTTAAATGGCCGTTTCAACAATCTTGAGTATGGTTCTTATGCACCGGGAGCGCCGCACGTATTTATTGATGACGCAGAGTTTCACCGGTTGTGGTCATCGCCAATGCGCTATTACTTCGCTACGGACGGTACGCAGTTGGACGCGTTGAAAAAGAGTGCCGGAGGCGAAGAGTTCTATCAGGTAGCAAGCAGCGGCGGAAAATTTCTTTTCACCAACCATGTGACGGAGGCGGGCAGAGGCTCCGAAAAGGAGACTTCAGGCAGATGATGCTAACCCTTGTCACCGCAATACTCGGATTTCTGCTGGCGGGCTCGCTCGTTTATTGCATCCTGGTAGTGATCGCAACCACGCGTTACCTTACCGTTGTTCCTCCTGCTTCGCTCTCCAGCCCTGGAATCAGTATTCTCAAACCTCTCTGCGGACACGATGAAGGACTGGAAGAGAACCTCCGCAGCTTCTTTGTCCAGGACTACCCCAATTACGAAATCCTATTTGGAGTGCACCGGTCGGATGATCCGGCAGCTGAGGTGGCTGAGAAGATCATTCAGCAATATTGCAATGGTCCGGTCAAGTCCCGCTTGATCGTGACCGGCGAATCTCCAATTCCCAACGCAAAAGCGTTCAGCTTGAATCGGCTTGTACGGGAAGCGCAACACGGGCTGCTGGTGATGTGTGACAGTGATGTGCGTGTGGAACCAGATCTACTTTTGCGGCTGGCACGGGAATTTGAGAACAGCCGCGTGGGCCTGATCACGTGTGCATATCGAGCTGTGCCTGGCCAAAGCATCTGGTCACGGACAGAAGCTGTAGGAATGAATACAGAACTCCTGGGCGGTGTGATGGTGGCGCGCATGATTGAAGGGATGCGTTTTGCCCTGGGCTGCACCATAGCCGTAAGACGAGAGGTCCTTGAGGCCATGGGAGGCTTTGGTTACCTGCAGGAATTTCTGGCTGAAGACTTTGTCATTGGACAGCGTACTGCGGAGATGGGCTATGAAGTCCTGCTTTCATCTGCGGTGATTCAACATCGCATTGGAAGCCAGAGCATGCTGCGCAATTTTGCTCATCGTCTTCGCTGGGCCCGAAGCACCCGTCGCTCACGTCCTGCAGGCTACTGGGGACAACTCTTTACTTATCCGCTTCCCCTGGCGCTGCTGGTTGTTGCTTTGTGGCCGGTGGCATGGCCAGTGCTGATCGTAACAATTGCACTTCGGACTGCAGCGGCAATTGCAACCGCTGAATTCGTGGTTCACGATCCTCTTCTGCGCCGGGAGTGCTGGTTGCTTCCGCTCCAGGACCTGCTTGGATTTGTAGTCTGGCTGGGAGGCTTTCTGGGAGACAAGATCATCTGGCGCGACCGCAAGTGTACGGTATTGCGCGACGGCCGGCTGCACGTGAATCCATAAAAGCAGCAAAAACCCCTGAAGCAGGCACGCTTCAGGGGTTCTTGTTTTCCAGACCGCAGATAATTTATTTTGCGGCCGGGCAGCTGCTGGAGATCATCTTCACTTTCTTCACAGTAAACGTGCTCTGAGAAGCAGAAGAGCCCATGCTGCCAGAAGACGAAGAGCCGCTCGAGGCGGTGCTGCCACTGGGGCTGGTGCTGCCACTGGGGCTGGTGGAGGAGCTTGCGCTCGCGCCGGCGCCGCTGCCTTCAGAACCAGTAATGCTGACCTGATGTCCCACATGATCGCTCAGTTTGGAGGTGTCTCCCGCGAGTTGATAGGTCTTGCCAGACTGATCGGTAAGAGTAAAGTTGCCGGCGGAACCGCTGAGACATCCTTCAATCGTCTGACCTGCGCTATCCGAAGTTGACGAAGTCTGAGTGGTCTGTGTGGTGGTCGTGGTCGATGAACTCGTGTCAGGTGTCTGGCCCGAGGGAGAAGTGCTCTGCGGATAACCGCTGCTGGGACTCGTTGACTGAGCGCCCGAAGTTGATGGTGATGTGCTGCTGCTGGGCGTCTGTGAACTCGGTGATGTTGATGAACCGGTCTGAGCAACAACCCAAACCGCTGACAGCAGCAGGATCGCTGTGATCAGATATGCCTTTCTCATTACATCCTCCTGGTACTTTCGGCCTCTTTGTTTCAGGCCTTGAGTATTGGGAAGTGGCGACATCCCTTTAGATAGGGCGCAGGCGTTGGGGTTTGCCTTGTGTGAGCTGCTCATTGCAAAAGAAGCCGAGCTGCTGGATGTGAGGCAGCTTTACGCTGAGCCAGGCCGACTTAGGAACTAAGAGTGTGTTACTACGTGAATCCGGTGAATTCGCCGGCCAAGAGAAGGTTAAGACTGCGAGCGCTTCAACAGTCCAGCGCGCAGTGCTGACCCGGAGATCAGCAGAGAGCGCTGCTTTTGAGAGCACGTGAAGCAACGCGCCAATCAAGCTGCCTGAGGGTCTGATGACCGGGCAGCTTTGGCAAGCTCACTCCGCGCCTTTTTTTCCGCCGCTTCACGCGTATCAGCTTCGCCGGAAACCAGTTTCTGCTCCACTGGCCTGACCTTATAGAGGGTGAACTTCCATTTGGTTCGAAGTTGTGTCAAAGGGTCCACAGGCTGCTCAAGATCGTAAGCAAAATTGCCTTCATGAATGCGCATAAGAATTTCTCACCAATCGAAAAGCTCCAGACACTAGATGCTTTTCCAGTGCGAGTGGTTGATAAATAAAGGAGAGTTGTTCCGGAAGCCACGGAGTTCGTATGCATCTTGACGGGAGTGATATCAGACTGGAGAGTTTCAGGCGTCGACGGCGATGCAGCGGGATAGCCAAACTGCGCCCAGCGAGAAGCATCTAATCCCAGCGTTCCTGAATTCTGGCGCTTCGCTCATGCGCACAGCCTCTGCCCTGAGTACGAGCCGGCGAGCCTCTCTTTAAGGTGGCGATCATGGGTCTCTCGTCCAAGCGGTCCCTCCACTTTCTTCCGCTACTAGTCCTGGTGTCTTTTGTGGCTGTCACGTTGATCAGCCCTGGACGATGCTGGAGCCAGGACGATTCGAATGTCCACATTCTTCCGCGTGAGACCGCTCCTCCAACGTCCGCCACCGAGCCTGCGGCAACGGATGACCATCCCAAGCCGTTCAGGACGGAGACCAATCTGGTCTTAGTGCCCACAACCGTGACCGACTCGAATGACCGGCTGGTGACTGGGTTAGACAAGAAAAATTTTGAAATTTATCAGGACAAGACGAAGGAACACGTGCAGGCGCTATGGAGCCAGGATGCGCCTATTTCCATGGGGGTGATATTCGACGTCAGCGGAAGCATGAACGACAAGATCATGAAGTCTCGCGAGGCGATTCGTACGTTTATTGGAACGGCCAATCCGCAGGACGAGTTTTTCCTGATTGCTTTTTCTGACCGGCCGCGCCTTGTTTCCGGTTTCAGCCAAAACGTTGAGAAACTGGACGGCAGCCTGATGTTTGCCCAACCACATGGGACCACGGCGCTCCTGGATGCGATCTATCTTGGCCTCTCAACCATGAAAAACGCGCAATACAAGCGCAAAGCGCTGCTGATCATCTCTGACGGTGGAGACAACCACAGCCGCTATACGGAAAATGAAGTTAAATCAACCGTGCAGGAAGCCGATGTTCAGATTTTTTCCATCGGAATCTTTGATACGTTTGCCAGCACTCCGGAGGAACAATATGGTCCCCAGCTCCTCTCGGACATTACGTCCGTCACCGGCGGCCAGAGTTTCACCGTATCAGATCCCAGGGAGCTGCCAGATGTGGCAAACAAGATTGGAATTGCTCTGCGCAACGAATACATTCTGGCATATGAGCCAACGGTCAAGCCACATGATGGAAAGTGGCACAAGATCAAAGTGAAGCTCCTTCCACCCAAAGGCCTGCCGCGACTCCATGTCTCAGCCAAGAAGGGATTTTACGCGGCTTCAAAATAAACACCGGCAGAATGAATATTGGCGGAATATAGCGGCTGTGAAATAGAACGGTGAGAAAGTAATCAGGCTGATCTGCGATTAATGCCCGCTGAGGCACTCCTGGAAACTGCACGCGCTTGCGTGGAAGGATTGGTATCTTCGAGAACCCCGCGCAGGACGGCATCAATGTTATTCACTGACTGGCGCACCGATTCTGTGGCTTGAGGATCGGCAAGATAAGTCACACATTCAATGGCCTGCAAAGCATTACGGATGCGGTCATTCATCTGCAAGATCATTTCAAAGTGCCGGACAAGTTCCCGCTCGCGCTGATTTACAGAGTTC
>DASUBD010000426.1:0-2371 GCA_035763445.1 Candidatus Angelobacter sp. | reverse complement strand
GATCGCTGGAATGGGTACCAGGCAAGCTGGTTCAAGCGCAAACGCGCACTGGGTCAGAAAATCGTGTTTAAGCTGCTCTATTACTGACGTGATGAAGATTCTGTATGTTTCGCAATATTACCCGCCGGAGATTGGAGCGCCTGCCGCGCGCGTTTCAGAATTAAGCGGCGCATGGGCCCGCGCGGGTGATTCGGTCAATGTGTTGACCGGGTTCCCCAATCATCCCACGGGCAAAGTTCCTCCGGAATACCGTTCAAAGCTGTGGCGTCTATTCATGTCGGAAACTCGCGACGGAGTGATGGTGAAGCGCACATGGCTGCTGCCGTTGCCGAACCGAAAGGGTTGGGAGCGAATGCTGAATTATGGTTCGTTCTGCATTTCAGCGGCCTTGCGCGGATTGTTTCTTGACAGGCCGGACATCGTGATCGCCACTTCACCACAGCTTCTGGTTGGACTTTCAGGTTTAATCATTGCCAAATTCAAACGCGTTCCTTTTGTATTTGAGGTCCGAGATCTCTGGCCGGAGTCCCTTGAAGCTGTCGGCGTGAGTCCGAAAGGATCTTTGCTCGTTCGCGTGCTTGGCAAGATTGCGGGTCTTTTATATCGCCGGTCGGACCACATTGTGGTCGTGACCAGGGCCTTCAAAGAGCACTTGCAGCTTCACTGGAACGTGCCTGCGGAAAAGATTTCTGTCGTGGTGAACGGAGTGGACGATCAGTTCTTCCAACCCCAACCTGCCGATCCAGCGATTCTGCGTGAATTCAACGTTGGGGCCCGTTTTGTCGTCGGGTACATAGGAACCATAGGGAATGCTCACGGTGTAGAAACACTCGTGGAAACTGCGCGGCTGCTCCATCAGTCGGATCCGGAAATTGCAATCGTGGTGGTTGGCGAAGGCGCCGACAAACAGAAACTGGAGCGGCTGGTGGCAGAGAGCCGCCTGGAGAACGTCAAGGTTTTTCCCGGCCAGCCAAGACAACGAATACCAGCGATTGTTGCCGCTTCGCAGGTGTGCCTTGTATTGCTGCGCAAATCTGAGTTGTTTAAAACGGTGATTCCCACCAAGATGCTGGAGTTTATGTCCTGCGGGCGTGCGCTGGTGGCGGGACTGGAAGGTGAGTCTGCAGAGCTGATCAAGACTGCGGATGCAGGCATTTGTGTCACCCCCGGTGACGCTCCGGCTTTGGCGCAAGCAATTCGCTCGCTGAAGAACCAGCCCCAGTTGGCCCGGCAATTCGCAGAGCATGGACGCGAGTTCATTGTGTCTAAGCTGAGCCGGCAGAGCACTGCCACTGAATACCGCTTGCTGCTGAAGCGGCTTTGTCGTGCCGGCTAGCTACTGCGACTCATGGATGTAACATCTATTCCTGAGGCGGAGGTTGACTCATGAGGCTCGGGATTTTTCAATGTCTGTTTACGGTGTTGAGTGCTGTCCTTTTCGCCTTGGCGCAGAGTGTGCCGGCCGCACCACACATTTTCACGCTGACCATTCAGGTGGAAAACGTAAACAGAGACGACGGCAATATCGGTCTTCTGGTCTTCAATTCAACTCGTGGCTGGCCGGAAGACCGTTTTGCAGCGCTCAAGGACATTGTTGTTCCGGCGCATCCCGGAACCGTAACTGTCACAGTGCCGGACCTACCTGCGGGCGATTACGCTGTGGCCATTGCCCATGACGTGAACAGGAACCACAAAGTGGATAAAAATTTCCTCGGCATGCCGAAGGAACAATGGGGAATGTCCAACAATCCGCACGCCACCATCAAAGCTCCGTCCTTCAACACGGCCAAATTCTCACTCGCTGGAAACCTGGAAATTCACATCAGAATGCAGTAGCCCGGAACTTCATATCGGTCGTCGCCTGCGTTATCTGCCTGACAAACTCTGTAGTAAGGGATCATCAAAGTCCACGCCTTCATAGAAGACCTTAATCCTGAGCTCTTCGTCACGCCATGGGCCAGGTCATCATCATTTGTGTCCTGCTTATTTACCGACTTTGAAGAGTTGCTGTTCCGCTCCTGTTGCAAAAGGGTCTAAAGATTCAAAGGAAAACAAATGCACGCCAGGAACATCAAAATCCCAAAGGAACTTTCGCGCTATGAAAGCGGGCTGCGAGAGTGGATTGGACGTTGTTCGCTGAATGCGATGTGGTATCTGGCGGACCCAATCGGCGCAATCCGCGAGGCCCGCCTGGGAGTTGATGAAGAACTGCTGGAGCAACTGGAGTGGCTGGTCTCAGGGCACACGCGCTACGCTCAGCAACTGGATTGCCTTGATAAAGCGGCCTGAGCCCGGGTCGTAATTCGTAATTTAGAGTTCCGAATTTTACTCAACGGCTGCGCGGGCCGGTCACGCTAATCTTGGAGTTGCG
>DASUBD010000425.1:0-8753 GCA_035763445.1 Candidatus Angelobacter sp. | reverse complement strand
CAATCCGGCCGTGGGTGCGGCCACGCTGCCGCGTGCTTCCGGTCGCGCATAGACTGTCTGGTAGCGTTCGCGGTCTTCACGCCGGTCTTCGCGCGCAATGTAGGGCGGCAGCGGCACATGACCCAGTTTTTCCACGGTGCCAAAGAAATCAGCCACCGGCGCAAACCGTAGCGTGCGTTCGCCATACTCGCCGCGGGCAATCACTTCTGCTGTGAGGGCCGGAGTGCTGTCCTGTTGCGGCGCAGCCTCTGCCTGCTCCGGGCTGAAGAAGAAAATCTTCTCGCCTACGCCAATCTTCCTTCCAGGCCGCACCAGTGCCTGCCATTCCTCGCGTGCAACTTGCTGCGTAAGCAGTACTTCGACTTCGCCTTGCAGGAAATCCCTGGCTGCCGGATTCCGCGGACTGAGCGGTTGTGCTCGCTTGCCTGAGCGCCGGCCGAAAAGCCGTGCCGGGAAGACTCTGCTGTTGTTGACCACCAGCAGGTCATCCGGCCGCAGCAGCGCGGGGAAATCACGGAACTGGCAGTCCGTGAACGAAGCGGTCTCACGAGACAAATGCAGCAGGCGGGACGCGCTGCGGTCCTTGAGTGGCTCCTGCGCAATCAGTTCTTCAGGAAGATGGAAATCGAAGTCGGAAACCAGCACTGGGCCGATTATATGGGCCCCCGGGCAGCCTGGCGGCCTGAAAACAAAAAGAGCGCTAAAGCAGAAATTGCCGATTGACGAGCTACTCTGGCAATGCCAAGATATTGCACCAGCTACTCTGGATTCCAAACCCCCCTTCGCCAGGTATGAGTGTGTTATCTCGCGCTCTGTGCCACTCACTCCTGAGCGCGAGCAGTCAACTCTGCGGAAGAACGGCTGCGGTCCAGACAATCGGCCCTCGATGGCCGCTATGAATTGAAGGTAGGAGAAAGTACAATGCGCCCCATGTTTCTGATTTCACGCATTCTCGCCATCTTTGTGATGGCCATTAGTTGCATTGCCCAGACTTCGCCTGGCTCGCCCGCTCGCGACAAGGCCGCCAATGGCGCGCCCTCTGCGGCCGCTGTGTCCGCCGCCCAGCCTGAAGCCGATACCGACAGCGCTGATATTCCCGCCATGGCCCGCGGCCGCATCAGTGAGGAGGATTATTTCGCTCTGCGCGATCAACAGATCCGCATGCAGCGCGGTATTGATGATCTGGTACGCAATCCACTCCAGCGCACCAATGCCATCCGCACCATGGAATTGCAGGAGTTCTTCCTGCATCAGCTGCGCACCGGCGGGGCACCTCTGGGAGCGCTGGCCCCCGCTGCCACTAATGTATGGACACCGCTCGGCCCGGCTCCAATTCCCAACGGCCAGACTTCCGGCACAGTGTTGAATCCGGCCAATGAAGTTCCCGTTAGCGGGCGAGTAACTGCCATTGCCATCGATCCCGCGGACACAACCGGGAATACCGTGTACGTCGGGACGGCGCAAGGCGGCCTCTATCGTACGCTGGATGGAGGAGCCAACTGGACCCCGCTCATGGATGCGGCCCAGTCGCTGGCCATTGGCGCGATCGCCATTGATCCGGTGGATCACACAAAGGTATTCGTGGGGACGGGAGAGCCCAACAACTCTGGTGACAGCTTCTTTGGCGTGGGATTGTACATCATCCTCAATGCCACCACCGCTCCGCTTCTTACCGGCCCATTTAATTTCGATGGAACCAGAGATATTTTCACTGGGCGCTCTATTACGCAAATTCTGGTCGACCCCGCGGACGACAACAAAATTCTTGTTTCCACCGGTTCGGGGTTCAGCGGCCTGAGTTTCGATGTTTTCAATAACCTGCCCAATCGTGGGGTGTACCTTTCCACAAATGCCCTTGCAGCTTCACCCACCTTCACCCAGCTCTCCATCCAGACGGCCAGCGCCAACCGCATCGTCAGTGACATGGTGATGGATCCAGGTAGTCCCGCCAAGGTTCTGGTCAACGTGGTGGGCCTCGGCAATGCAGGCGATGGCGGTGTGTGGAGCAGCAATTCAGATCCGTTTACCGGAACTGCCGCATGGACTCAGCAGTTGATCCTGGGAGGCACCGGAGGCGTGGTGGGTAAGTTCGCCGTCAATCGCGTGGGTACCACAACAACCTTTGCGTTGGCTGCTTCTGATAGCGCAACCTGCGGGGCCGGCACCAAAGCGGGCACTTTGCGTACTTCTCTTGATGGAGCCACCTGGACTGCGGTTGCCGGCGCGACCGGCTTCTGCGGTGGACAGTGTATCTATGATGCGCCTGTTGCCATGGATCCCGGAAATGCTCATGTGATTTATGTCGGCGGCAACGGCGATTCATCCAGCGCCACGGCTCTCGGCTGCGGCAGCGCGGTTCTGGCTAAGTCCACTGACGGCGCTACTTTCAATCGCAGTGATACCAGGCTGCATCCTGATTCGCACGCCATCGCCATCGTGCCTTCCAATTCAAGCATCATCTACACCGGAGATGACGGCGGTATTTTCAAATCCGTAGATGGCGGGGCCACCTGGACCACCCTGAATAACTCCACCTTCAGCGCAACGCAGTTCCAGAGCCTTGCTCTTCATCCAAAAGATGCCAACTTCATGATCGGCGGCACCCAGGACAACGGCACGGAACTGATGAATTCCGCCGGCACATGGACGCGCTCTGATGCCGGTGACGGCGGTTTTGCTCTGATTGACCAGAGTAGTCCGGACACAACCAACGTCACCATGTATCACACCTATTTCAACCAGAGCGGCGCGACAACCGGACAGATCGGGTATGCCCGTGTGACCAATATAGCCGACGCCACCGAGGCCGGCTGGAGCCCATTCTTCGGCTGCCCATCCACGGCTGTTAATGGGATCACCGCTAACGGCATCAACTGCAATGACAACGTGCTCTTCTATGCTCCTATGGCGCTTGGACCGGGCACGCCCAACACGCTGTACTTCGGAACGGATCATCTTTATCGCTCACCCGACCAGGGCGTAACAATGACTCCGGTCAGCCAGGCGCCATTCGCCATCAATCCTGCCACAGGAACTCCGGCCCAGGTCAGCTCCATCGGTATCTCGCCACAAGATGACAATGTTCGCATCGTCGGTTTGGTGGATGGCCAGGTATTCGCCACCACCACTGGAGCAAATCCCATGCCTGAGGTCACAGGCCCCTGGGGAACGCACTACGTTGCTCGCGCAGTGATCGATCCCACGAACTCCAACACCGCTTACGTTTCGCTCGATGGTTATGGCTTCCCTAATCATGTCTGGAAAACCACCAACCTCAGCGCCGCTCCGCCCACGTGGACCTCGGCTTCCGGCGGCCTGCCGGATGTTCCAGTAAATTCTTTCGTCGTTGATCCGGTTTTCCCGAATTCGTTGTTTGCCGGTACCGACATTGGCGTGTTCAGCTCCACTGACGACGGCGCAACCTGGACACCTTACGGTTCCGGTCTGCCCCGGGTAGCTGTGTTTGATATGGCTATCAACAAAGTCAGCCGCAAGCTGCGCATCGCAACACACGGCAAAGGAATCTGGGAAATTGCTGTTGTAAACCCGACGGGCTCGGTCTCACTCTCTGCTGATCACGTTTCAATTCAAACCGGTACCACCGCGACGCTGACGGCCTCTGTGTCGCAGGGAAATGCTGCAGCAGTCCCGACGGGCACAATTACGTTCAATGATGGCGCAACTGCGCTCGGTCCTGCTGTGACCCTCAGTGCCTCGGCAACAGCGTCTCTGGTTACCGGTCCACTGGGTGCCGGGCTCCACAACATAACCGCTGCCTATAGTGGGGACGCAAACTTTGCTGCCAGTACATCAGCTGTGGTGGTGATTGATGCGGGTGCTCCGGACTACGCCGTCTCAATTCCTAACGCCTCTGCAACCGTTACCGCCGGTCAGTCAGCAAGTATCAGCATCAGCGTTGCCCCGCAGCATGGCTTCTCCAGTGCGGTCACGTTTAGTTGCAGCGGACTGCCTGCAAATTCCAATTGCTCGTTCAATCCCGCGTCAGTCACGCCGAATGGGTCGGCTGCAAGCACAACTCTTACAATCAGCACCACGGCCCGGCCGGCTCTCACTGCGTCCGCTCGTCCGGCGCCGAACCGTGGAGCTCCTATGCTTGCCTCCGCTTTGTTTGCCATCTGCGGCGTCATCCTGCTCGGGGCCGGAAAGAAGCGGAAGTGGCAATCCGCGGCTCTCATGCTCTATGCGCTTGCACTGGTTGGAGGATTGATCGCCTGCGGAGGAGGGAACCCGCCTCCACCGCCGCAAAACCCGGGAACTCCGCCAGGTACCTCTTCCGTGGTGGTGACCGCAACTTCAGGCAATACCAGTCACACCTCTACCGTGACACTCACAGTTCGCTAACTTCTTGAAAACCATAAAACCGCGCCCATCTTCACGGGCGCGGTTCTCTTTTGTTGTTATGAGGTCGCTTAGATGGCTTGCCTGCGTGGACTTCCTTGCTGGCCTGATATTCGTTCCAAACTTGCGTGTGGTTCCACGTCCAGCACGCATTGTTTTACTCCTCTTGTCTCTGCCAGCCGCTTTTTGATCTTCTCCGCTTCTCCCGCCAGCACTGGGCCGCTGACCAGCACACATCCCTCTCTGGCCTCCACCCGCAACAGTCCGGAATGGGAAACTACATGTCCCAGCTGTGAACGTACCCGGTCCACCAACTGGTCATCAGGAACCGTGGTCATGCGATCCTTAATGCTGGAACGCAACTCTGCTACTGAGCCGAGCGCGCGGTTTACCCAGTCGCGGCTGCGCTTGCGTACTCCGCGGCCCAGCAGGTTCCCTGCATGGATCATCCGGTCGCGTGCGTTTGCGCGACGGCGAGCGCCGCGGTTTGCGTCAAAAATGTACATCGCCGTGGCGCCGATAATCATGCCGCTCACCAATGTAATGGTGTGGTCGAACCGCTCACGTGTGGTCATAAAAACCCACCCCCATAAATTAGAATTTTTGTATATGAGTAGTTTGATTGGTGGCGGGAGTCTGGAGAGGCCAGGAAAACGCAAGCTCAAGAACACTAAAGGCGGCCCTTTGGCCGCCTGATTGGAACTTTTGAAAGATCTACAGCAACTGCACGTTTTCTGCTTGCCACCCCTTAGGACCTTTGACGACGTTGAATTGCACCGGCTGGCCTTCTTTCAGGCTGCGAAATCCGTTCGCTTGAATTGCGGAGAAGTGCACGAAAACGTCTTCCCCGTTTTCACGAGAAATAAAGCCATAACCTTTCGCGTCATTGAACCACTTAACTGTTCCTTGTTCCATTGTGTTACACGCATTCCTTATATCTGAATTTGCGCTTTTCTTCAGGTAGTGCAGGCAGGTGTGCTGGGGTGCAGTTACTGCTGTACAACGCTTCCAAAAACCGCAGGCACATTATACCCATGCTGGCCAGAGTTGTCTGCGATGAAATTGCTCTAATCTGCGCCTGACAGGACTGCGGCTATGGTACCTTGATTGGAGCCAAATGATTGTAGGCACAGGAGTTGACATAGCCGAGGTGGCCCGGATCAGGGCTGCCGTGGAGCGCTTTGGCGAGCGCTTCCTGAACCGTGTCTTCACGCCTGAAGAGGTCCGCTACTGTACCTCCAGGCCGAATACGGCGGAACGCCTTGCTGCCCGCTTTGCTGCCAAAGAGGCGGGAATGAAGGCGGTGGGGACAGGCTGGCGGCACGGCGTGAGCTGGCGTGATCTGGAGGTGGTTCGCCAGCCTGGAGGCAGGCCAACTCTTCGCCTGAGCGGGAAATTGGCCGAGTTTGCCGCTCGTCTTGGTTGCCGGCACACGAACTTGTCTCTGAGCCACACAGCAGAGCAGGCAATAGCGTTTGTCATCCTGGAATCCTGAGGTTACCCTAACGGGGAATGCCCCAGACCACCCTCACCTCGGAAACCCAGCCCGTCTCAGCACTGCTTGTTCCCCGAACAGTAATGCTGGCGGTCGCGCTGGTCAGCTTTTCCAGCCTGCTGCTGGAACTGGCCATGACCCGGCTTTTCAGCGTGGTGCTCTTCTACCACTTTGCTTTCTTTGCCATTTCTGTAGCGCTGCTGGGACTCGGTTCCGGAGGAGTTTTTGCCCACATCCGGCGAGACTGGCTCCTGCGCTTTGACTTGGGCGCGATGGGGACCCTGATTTGCATTCTCAGCTCTCTGAGCATCCCCGTTGTGGTCTGGATCGTCTTGCACACACCGGTCTCACTCCAGGTGACACTCGCGAACTTCGGCAGGCTGACCATCATCTATCTCGCGACAGCCGTGCCTTTCTTCTTCACCGGGCTGCTGTTCTCAGTCCTGTTTGCCCGCTCCACCGGCGCTATTTCAATTCTCTATGGCGCTGATCTCGCTGGCGGCGCAACGGCATGCCTGGCGGTGGTTCCTCTACTCAATACCATCGGGGCGCCTGACGCTCTTCTCTTCTGCTCCGTGGTGATGGCCATGGCTGGAGCATTCTGGGGAGGCGAGAGGAAGATAGGTCGAACAGCGCGAGCCCTGGTACTCATTTCCTCCATTTTCTTCCTCTGGGTCCATCACGGGGACAGGATGGACGTGGTATACGCCAAGGGTATGCTGCGCGATCCCAAGTGGGTTGAATTTGCCAAGTGGAACGCCATCTCGCGCATTGAGGTCAATAACCAGAATGGCTCGCGTTACGTGGTGATTGATGCGGACGCAACCACAGCCATCATGAACGTAGATCCCGACAGGTGGGACCAGGACCAGCCCTCCAGTCCCGCGCCCACGCACACCGGCATCCCGGGGCAGGGAAGTTTCAACTGGAAGAAGAGCTTGATGGCTGCCGCGCCGTCGCTGGCAAATGTGCTGAGGCCGCGGGGCGACTTCGCCATCATTGGCCCTGGTGGCGGAGTGGACGTGATGCGAGCTGTCGCCAATGGCAGTCCCAGCGTCACGGGCATTGAGATCAATCCCATTATTGTGAATGACGTGATGCGCGGAGCTTACGCCGACTACTCGTATCACCTCTATGATCTTCCGCAGGTCCATATCCACGTGCAGGATGGCCGCTCTTACATTCGCAGCTCCCGCGATCGCTATGACGTAGTGCAGATGACTCTCGTTGATACCTGGGCTTCCACGGCTGCCGGCGCATTCGCCCTGAGCGAGAACAACCTGTACACGCTAGAAGCTTTTCGCGAGTACTTTGACCATCTGAAGCCCGATGGCATGATCGCCATTACGCGCTGGGAGTTTAAGCGCCCGCGTGAGGCGTTGCGAGTAGTGTCGCAGGGAATTGAAGCGTTGCATCAGTTGGGCGTTGCCGATCCGCGCAATAATTTTGTGATTATCGCCGATGGCGGCCTGGATGAAGATGGCCGACCTGTTCTTGTCTTGGCCAAGAAGTCCGCATTTACTCCGCAGGAGTACGCGGCTATTGCAGCTCATGTTGCTGCGAATCCGAACCTTGTCTGGCTCAATCCTGATCCTCAGCACACTGGCTTGCAGCCTCTCCCGCAGGCTGCGCAGGAATTTCAAAAGCTGATTGCATCCAACGATCCCGTTGCTTTTGCCCGCGATTACGCCTATAACGTCGGTCCGGTGGATGACAATGCGCCTTTCTTTTTCTTCACCCTGAAGACAGGCTATGTGCTGAAGAACATCGCCGCCGGAACGGGCAAGGGTATGGATTGGCGGATTAATCTTGGCGTCGTTGTGCTCGGAATGCTGTTGATCATTTCTGTGGTCGCTGTGCTCGCGTTCCTTATCCTGCCGCTTCTTCTCCATGGCCGCGAACCCGGAGCGTCAAGGCCTACCTTGCCTAGTTTGGTCTATTTCATTGCTCTCGGTTTTGGTTACATCCTGGTGGAAATCTCACTCATTCAGAGGTTCGTGCTTTTTCTCGGCCATCCTACCTACGCACTGACAGTCGTGGTATTTCTGCTGCTGCTTTCAAGCGGCGCAGGCAGCATTGCCGCTCGACGTTTCATCTCCGGCAACAAGCGACTGATGCCGCTACTTGCACTGATCACCGCCATGATCGGCCTTTATCTCGTGCTGGTACCCTGGCTGCTCGCCACCACTGTTGGATATCCATTCTTCTTGAAGCTTCTGCTCAGCGGCCTGATTCTGGTTCCGCTTGGCTTCCTGATGGGTATGCCTTTTCCCACAGGCTTGCGGCTGGTTGATACGGTGGAGTGGGCCTGGGCGCTGAACGCTGCCGCCAGCGTTCTTGGTTCCGTCATGGCCATGGTCATCGCCATCCACTTCGGGCTTACGGTTACCCTGGCCTGCGCGGCCGCTGCCTATCTGCTGGCCGCCGCGTGTTCCCGCACCTGGAGATTGGCTTGATGCGTTTCTTTCAAAATATTAGAGACGATGCTCTTGATTTTTTGCGTCGCAACTAACATTTTTTTGTCACAATAGGCACCAGCCATTCTGGAAAGCTGCTTCAACCGTAGATGACGCCTATTCTCGAGGTGCGGAACCTCATCAAGGACTTCCCCGGCCACCGTGCCGTTGCGGGCATATCATTTTCCATCCCGCAGGGGAGCTTCTTCTCTCTTCTGGGACCTTCCGGCTGCGGAAAAACCACTACCTTGCGGATGATCGCCGGATTTGAACAGCCCACTTCAGGCGAGGTGCTGCTCAAAGGCGAGAACGTCAACCATCGCAAAGCCTACGAGCGCAATGTAAGCACGGTCTTCCAGAACTACGCTCTTTTCCCGCATCTTTCGGCTCGCGGCAATATTGAATTCGGACTCAAGCGCCAGAAAGCCAACAACACTGAGAAG
>DASUBD010000424.1:0-4860 GCA_035763445.1 Candidatus Angelobacter sp. | reverse complement strand
AATCCGGCAGTACCACAGACCAGCGTGAGGCGTGTGACATCCAGAGCAAACTCATCTTCGCGCAACGACTTGACTGCAGTTGCCCAGTTAGCCCCAGGGGTGGAGTAATCCTGGAACCCTGAGGTTCTGAATTCAGCCGGAATCATTTCATCAGCTCCAAGCACATGGAAATACCTGGAGACCAGCGGATGAGAGTTGACCTCACGCCGGATGTCCAGCGCCAACTGGATGGCACGGTTGACTAGTTCGTATCCTTCCAGTTCCATCTGCCGTCTTGCGACATCCAGAGAAGCAATGATCTGAAGGTTGGGAGAAGTTGAGGCATGCGTAAACACCGCCTCATGGAACTGTTCTTCCACAGTGTGATAATCCTGGTCCTTGACCAGCACCATGGATCCCTGGCGGAGAGCTGACATTGATTTGTGCGTCGAATTTGTCTGGTATACCCGGAGATGCACCTTCTCAGGATTGGCGAGGAGCCGCGTGTCCAGCAGGGACTCGTCTTTGGGATCAAGGTCATTGCCGAGCTTCTTCGCCTGCTCTGAATAGGCAGCACGATAATCCGGATCCTTGAATTTCTTCTCCAAAATCGCGGCTGCGCCCATGGCCGTGCGACGGCGATAGAACGGGCTGAATCGCGCAAAGCCGAACCACGCTTCATCCCATAAGAAGATGAGGTCAGGTTTGATGGCGAGGCACTCCTCCATCACGCGTTCGACGTTATAGATCTGTCCGTCAAAGGTGCAGTTGGTCAGCACAAGCATCCTGGCCCGGTCCAGCTTTCCTTCGGCCTTCAAATCAAACAGAGCTTTCTTGATAGTACGGAGCGGTACCGCACCATACATTGAGAACTGGGTCAGAGGGTAAGCTTCCACGTAGAGAGGAAGAGCGCCTGACAGAACCGCGCCGTAGTGATGTGACTTGTGGCAGTTCCGGTCTACCAGCATGATGTCGCCGGGGGCAAGCAGGGCCTGCTCCACCATCTTGTTGGACGTGGACGTGCCGTTCGTGACGAAGAACACACGATCAGCTCCAAAAGCGCGTGCTGCCAGGTCCTGGGCCACCTTGATATTACCGGTTGGTTCCAGCAGGCTGTCCAGACCGCCAGTGGTTGCAGAGGATTCCGCAAGGAAGAGGTTCAGCCCATAGAATCTGCCCATATCGCTGATCCAGTTCGATTTGAAAATCGATTTTCCGCGCGCGACCGGGAGCGCATGGAACGTTCCAATGGGCCGCTGAGCATATTTCTGGAGATTGTCAAAATATGGAGTGTTGAAGCGGTCAGCCACGCCATCAAGAATGCTGAGGTGGAGTTCAAGAGGCTCTTCTACCTGATAAAAGATGCGTCTCAGACACTCAGCATCAAGGCTGCCCGCCACCTTCTCCACCTCGCGGTCGCTCAGAAGATACATGTCCAGTTCAGGACGGATCAGTTTTATCGCCTGCGCCAGAGAGAGGCCCAGTTCCGGTGAACGGGTGTCCACCCCAGCGGCTGCAAGATAGTTGGTCAGGAACTCGCGAAGTACGGGGTTGTCGTGTGCCGATGCGAAAGAAATGCCTTCGGAGATGATCACTGCTTCGAGGCTTCCGTTGAGGATTGTGGCCAGAATGGTGTCTTCAAAGCTGCCGACGAACACGGTTTCATACACGAAGATATCCTGCGACCGGCGCAGCTTACGGAGCTCGTCTTTCAGGCCGGGCCATGTTTCCGGACGTGCGGCTGACGCAACCAGCACCTCAAAATATGGGCGATGAGCGGCATTCCCATCGCCTGAGACGGGCAGTTTTTCACTTATGCTGTTTGGAAAAATTTCGTCGCCTTCCCAATCAGCCGCATTAGTACGATACGAATGCGTCAAAAGCGCGGCGCTGATGGCTTGCACCATCCTGGTGGCGCCCAGTGCATCTCCTTCAGAGATGCGCTCTCTGACTGCATTGAGCAGAATGGGACCGGGATACGCGAAGAAGTCTTCCCATTGCCGCAGCTCAGCGAAAATGGCCACAGCATTGGTGCGCTTCGCTTCAGCTCCGTCGCCGTGCTGCTTTGCCTGTTCCCATTCCCGCGTGGCGGCCAGGAGTGTACGCCAGCGATCATGGCGAGCTTCTGCGACTGTAAAAAACTGATCCAGTCGGACGTTTTGCTTGCCTATTGCTTTATTCATGATTGCGTCCATCCTTTATTTGAGAGTCTCCTACTTTTTGGAGCTCATCATTTCCATAAAGTTGTACTTGGCGCTGAGCTGGATGCGGCGCGCATTGCCGGTGCTGTTGTCCTTATTGACCCGGTTTCCATACAGGAATTCGGCGCCGAAGTTCAGCGAGGAGATGGGACTCCAGATCAGGTTTGCAGCGCCGTACTCGCTGCGATGATATGCCGACGCTTTCTCAGCAGGCGTGGTCTGCGCCTGCGCAAAGCCGTACACCACAGACGAGCGCAGCTTGGAGAACCAGTAGTGCTGGTATCCGCCATAGGTGCCAATTAATGGCACTGCCTCAAGGCGTGGCTCCTGCGCGCTGATGACTTGTGCATCAATTCCCAGCCCTGACGTGTCATTCATGTAACGTTGAATGCCGTTGCCATAGGCACCCTGATAGACCAGTGCATCTTTGCCGAAGATCTTCTGCAGGCCGGCAAGGTTGAAGCCCCATCCAAATACGGAATCGCTCCGTCCGTCCGGCAGAAATGCAGAGATGTTCCGCATCAGGGCAGAAAGCTGGACGTGACCGCTGCTCATCTCATGCCTGAATTGCACCGTGCCGTCAGGCGAGGGACTGTTGGTCTGAGCAGCGAATTCCGGTGTCGAAAATGCCACGTCCGAAGTCGGCTTTTCCACAGAAATACTAAAGCTGTTTGACTTCTCAATTTTCCACGTATAGCGCAGTTGCGGGTTCCGAATGGATATCTGGCTGTTCGGTCCCTGGAAGTCGAGCGTATCGGGTCCGGCATCCGGGTCCATGAAGTTCGAAAATGTCTGACCGACAAGGATGTTTCGTCCCTGTGCGTAGGCGTGGCGTAGTCGTGGCGTTGTTGCACTGCTGCCAAAAAAGTCAACTTCAACAAAGAACCGCAACGTACGTTTCTCAGTTGGCACGAGGAAATCAACATTGACACGGCTGGGACGAACGGAGATTGTGGATGTGCTGGGGTGGGCCGCGGGTTCTGGAATGGGGATGGTCGCCGGAATGAATCTCTCCTGGTCTCCAGCGGGGCCAGGATCAAAAGTGAGATCACTTTTGGCGTAGCCGCCAATCCTCATGAATGTCTTCGTTCCTGGAAGACGGAAATAGTTGGGATAACGCGGATCAAGCGGAGAGTTGTCCGCCCTTGCCGCTGCCAACTGGTCCTGTGACTCCGTCTGATATTGTGCTGTGGCCTGGTTGACTGCCGGTCCGGTCTTCAGTTCCTGGGCAGCATCCGAGCTTTTTGATTGCTGCTGGTCTTCGGCTGGTTTAGGTTGTTGCGCGGAACTTTCGGGAGGGTTGTCTGCAGTCAGCTTCTTGATCTGGCCCTGCAAGGCCGACACCTGTGATTGAAGCGCGTCCACCTGCTGCTGGAGACGCTGCATTTCTTCTTCCTTTGTATCTGGAGCCTGCCCGCTCATCCGGGCAGGAACTACGAATAACGGAGAAAGACTAAGTATAAAGATCAGGGCTCTCAGTGTTTTCATAGGTATTCCTCTGTGAGCAACCGCAAAAACATGCTTTGACAATGACGTCTAGCCAGCAAAAACCTGATTTGTTGCCAGCGAGAGCGTATCTCCACGAATCAAGACGTGAGAACTGTCAAAAGTGCCAAAGGGGACGCGCATCCCTGATCGAGACGACAAAACTGACAATCTTGCCAGTAGGCGTTAGCACCGCATGGGCCACAAGATCATTTTGCGGCCGAAGTCATGGAGGGCCCAATGCCAGACACGAGAGCGACAGAATCCAGGCAGCTAGCGGATCTGGCGGTTTGGTTTGCTATTGTCTATTTGGACAGTGACACGGATTATAGTGAGTATCTGCAGCCGCAGAAGCAACCATCATCTTGTCCAGAGAACAAACTGGTTCTCCTGGATGACGTTCCCATTTCCAGCTGGATGGCTATAAAGCCCGTAACCCTGGTTCTGACGCTGGCGTGCATGGTTTTGTTGCTGTTCCTGCGCAACTGATGCCCGAGCGTGTGGCCGGGTCATTCATCTGGTGTTCTTCACCAGTCCGCTGCTTCCTTGAATGTTCAGAGGAATATATGCTCCTCTGGGAAGATTCGATTATGACATTCACGCTCGGCGGATTTGCTCTGGTGGTGGTTCCTGTGGAGTATTGAGTTGCCGGCGTCAAAACATTCATGTGAACCATTACAGCGTTGTCTATGAGAAGGATTTGGGGCCAGACTCTCTCAAGATTGTGAAAGACATGCAGCTGTTTAATCCACAAAACCTGGTCACAGACCAATGATGGGCAGTAAACTCTTGCTCTTTCCGTTTTTAATTGAGCAGCAAGCGGTGCGAAATGAGGTGCGCTTCAGGAGAGCTTTTCCGGTGCGCGGAGAAGGATTTTGCCGCGCTCTTTGAGCACAGCCCCGCTGGCTTCCCAACGGCTCAGAACGCGGCTTGCCGTAAAATGAGTGACATTGGAGGCCTGGGAAAGTTCTTCGTTGGTTATATCCAGCTCGATTCCATTTTTGACTGCGCGTCCAATTCCGGGCGCAAGGTTCAGTAGCACAGCTGCCATTCGTTGCGAGGCTGTTTTGCAGGTTAATGCCACGTGCGTGGCTACATAAAAGCTCAGATATTCTGTTGCCAAATCGATTGCATTTTCGAGCAATCGCGGATATTGCATAGCCAGCCGACGGATTGTTTTCTTATCCCAAACCAC
>DASUBD010000423.1:0-3400 GCA_035763445.1 Candidatus Angelobacter sp. | reverse complement strand
CCGATTTAGCTTCGCGTTTACTTACCGCTACTTCTATACGGGTAGCGGCGAAGCGGATGGTGTGCTGAGTATGCTTAAGTAAGCCAGCAATCATAAGGTTCCGCAAGCCGCGATCCCAAAAAGGGTCGCGGTTTTCGCTTTTAGGGGCTGGCGGGGGTAGCCGCCACCTTTTACGCAAATGCCTTGCGATTCGCTCAGCTATAGGTAAAAGCTATTGATAACAATAAAAAATCGATAGAGCAGTGGCGTGAGGAAATCGATATACTCGATGTCGAGCTGCTTCGACTGCTCAACGAGCGGGCCAGAATAGTTTCCGAGCTAGGCGCTCTAAAAGAATCTTCCGGGCTGCCGGTTTACGATGGCCGGCGGGAGCGCCAAATCCTGGCCCGCTTGTGTCAATCCAACCAGGGTCCGCTCGACCGCGAAAGCGTCAGCAGCATCTTCCGCTGTATCATTCGCGAATCACGCCGTCTTGAAGCCGCCCAGCAGCACGCTGCCCACAAATCTCATTACAGGCAATCAGGTCAGGAGTACTCCAATGGTCATTAATATGGCGCCAGGCTTTTCAGAAGAACAACTGCAGCACATTATTCAGCGGGTGAAGGAATGCGGCTTTCAGCCGCACGTTACTCGCGGCACGGAGCGGGCGATTGTCGCCGCCGTGGGTTCGGGCGGAAATCGCTCTGCCCTTGAGGCGCTGCAGGCAGCTCCGGGAGTTGACAGCGTGGTTCCCATCGCGCATCCCTTCAAGCTGGTGAGCCGCCAAACGCGGAGTGAACGCACGTGCGTGATGGTGGGCGATGTCTGCATTGGCGGCGAAGAAGCCGTGGTCATTGCCGGTCCGTGCTCGGTGGAATCGCGCGAACAACTCTTGACCACCGCCCAGGGCGTGAAAGCAGCCGGAGCCACCTTGCTCCGCGGCGGAGCTTACAAGCCGCGCACTTCGCCCTATGACTTCCAGGGCCTGGGCATGGAAGCGCTCAAACTGCTGCGTGAAGTCCGTGAAGAAACCGGGCTGCCCGTGGTCACAGAAGTAATGAGCACCGCTGATATTGATTTGATCAGCGAATATGCTGACATGCTTCAGGTGGGCGCCCGCAACATGCAGAATTATGATCTGCTACGCCAGCTGGCCAAGACCCGCAAGCCCATCCTGCTCAAGCGCGGCCCGTCTGCCACGGTGAAGGAATGGCTGCTTGCGGCCGAATATCTACTGGCCGGCGGCAACCAGAATGTTGTCCTCTGCGAACGCGGCATCAAGACTTTTGAAACTGAAACGCGCAACACGCTGGACCTGGCTGCAGTGGCTCTGGCGCGCGAACTCTCGCACCTGCCGGTCATTGCGGATCCCTCGCACGGCACGGGACGCCGCGATCTCATCCCGCAGGCCAGCCACGCCGCGTTGGCCATAGGTGCTGACGGCCTGATTATTGAGGTCCACCCTTGCCCTGAGCGCGCATGGTCAGACGGAGCACAATCTTTGAACCTGGATGAGTTCGCCCGGCTCATGCGGAACCTGAGTGCACCAATTCGCGCAGTGGCATCGTCCGTTGGAGTGGAGGCAGTCACAAAGGCTGAGCGACTGAATGGCCATTCAGTGTATTCTGTATAGCGCTTCATCTTACAGACCACCGAGGACAGCACATGAATACCGCTGTGGGTACGCTCGCTCCCGCCAGGAGTAAACAGGCAATTGCCACCGGTACTCCGTGGACTGCCTGGGCGTGCACCGTGGCCTCGGTCTCCATCGCCGTAGGACTGTACTGGGACATCTCCTGGCACATGAGCATTGGGCGCGATACTTTCTGGACCCCGGCTCATCTGCTCATCCAGTTTGGCGGACTCATGACCGCGCTGATCTGCGGCTGGACCATCTTCGGCGCAACCTTCCGCCCCGGCTCGCAGTTGCGCCAGAACTCCGTGAGCATCTTCGGCTTACATGGCCCGCTGGGGGCGTTCATTGCTGCCTGGGGCGGACTGGCCATGGTCACGTCAGCTCCCTTTGATGATTGGTGGCACAACGCCTACGGACTCGACGTAAAAATCCTCAGCCCGCCGCACGTGCTGCTGGCCATTGGCATTGCAGGCATTGTCTGGGGAGGCCTCATCCTGACCGTAGCGGAGATGAATCGCGCGGAAGGCGTCCGCAGAATTTATCTTCAGCGCATGATGCTGGTTCTGGGCGGCTTCGCGCTCCTGCACAGCATGGTTCCCAGGCTCGAGTACACCAGCAGGACTTTTCTTCACAGCGCCAGCGCGTATGTCTCACTTGGCATTGGTGTGCTGCTGGTTCTGGAGGCTGCCGCCCGCGCAACCGGCCATCGCTGGGCTCGGACAATGATCGCGGGCATCTACTCCCTGTTTGTTCTGGTAATGCTCTGGATTTTGCCTCTCTTCCCGGCGACACCCAAGCTTGGGCCGGTGTACCAGCCCATTACGCACATGGTACCGTTGCCGTTCCCCATCCTGTTGATGGTGCCGGCGTTCTTGCTCGATCTGATATGGCCCAAACTTAATCAGTTGGCCCGATGGCAGCAATCTGTCATTGCCGGCGCTGTGTTTATGGCCGTGCTGATTGTGGTTGAGTGGCCGGCGGCAACGTTCTTGAATTCTCCGGTCGCGCGCAACTGGTTTTTTGCTCCCAACAACTTTCCTTATTTTGCTCAGCCTGACTCGCCCAACGTCCTCTACATATTTCGCCAGACCGAAACCATCGTACAGTTCTGGGCCGGCATGACTGTTGCATTCCTGTCTTCAATGATCAGTCTCTGGATCGGGATTGTCTTTGGCGACTGGCTGCGCAGAGTGAAACGGTAGCGGCTCTCAAAGTATGAAATCGATAAGTAAAACTGCCGGCCTCAACGTGGTATCTGTCCCTCTCATCGCCGATCGCCTCATCTCTACTTTTGTCATCCAGAGCGAGCGCGATGGGGCTTCGCGACCGAGCGTGAGCCGAAGGACCTATACATTTTTCTTTCATCTCCTGAAAGCTAAAAGCAAAATTCATTTGTCCTTCTTCTCGTCATCCCGCATTGTTCATGCCATGCGCCTGCTTCTATTCACACTCATACTGGCCTTTCCCCTCGCATCGTCAGCCCACGTCAATAGCCCCGATGTCTATTACGATGGCTATGCCGGCAAATACCATCTTCTGGTTACCATCACTCCGCCGCCTGTTGTGCCGGGAATTGCTCAAATCCAGATTCGTTGCGCGGACTCAGACCTCGGACAGATCAAGGTCCTCCCTTTAAAGATGGTAGGCGTCGCTGCCGAACTGGCACCAACTCCGGATGTTGCCGAGAGGTCGCAAACTGATCCCCAGCTCTTTCACGGCAAGCTCTGGATCATGACCCGAGGCTCATGGAAGATACAAATTCAGGCTGAAGGCTCAAAGGGCCCG
>DASUBD010000422.1:0-4503 GCA_035763445.1 Candidatus Angelobacter sp. | reverse complement strand
CCTTTCCGCCACACCCGAAGCGCTCACGTATTACTATCAATAACTGCGCTGACGGTGAATCCCCTATGCTGTTGAAAAAACTCTTCTCCAGATCATCAACAAAACTCGTCGCCTGTTCCGCTCCGCTGGCTGTCGCCATTTGTCTATCGTGCTTGCCGGAAATCCCCGCCACTCCTGCAAACGCGCAACAACCCCCCGCAGTCCAGGGCGAACCAACGCCGCACCGGGAAACCAGCACGCCCTATACCGGCGATCTCTCGCGCTTTGAATATCCGGACCGAGACAAGAAGCTGCAGGTCAACCGCGTCATGGATCTGCTGGGCATTGCTCCGGGAAAGACCGTGGCTGACATCGGCGCGGGCTCAGGATGGTTTTCTGTCCGCGCCGCCCGCCGGGTCACGCAGACTGGAACCGTCTACGCCGTTGATATCAATCCTGAAGCCGTCAAATATATTCAAGAGCGGGCCAAGCGCGAGGGCATCGGCAACATCAAGACCATCCTTGGCCAAGCCGGAGACCCTCTGCTGCCGCCGCGCAGCATTGATGCGGCCTTGCTTCTCAAGGCCTACCATGAAGTTGCGGAACCGGTTGCGCTTCTCAAAAACTTGCGCCAGTCGCTCCGCCCCGGAGCGCGCATCGGAATCATCGACCGCAACGGGACGGCTGACAACCACGGTGTCAATGAAGACATTGTGCTCCGCGAAGCCCAGCAGGCTGGATACTCGCTTGTCGGCAAATATGACTTCGTCAGGGGCGATGACGAAGACTATTTCCTGGTGTTCAAGGCGTCGTAGGTCTTGCGCTCCTGGATTTGCTCTTCTCCGTACCGTTAATCAAAGCCCGCGCAGCAACTCAGATATCGTCTTGCCGAAAGAGCCCGCCAGCGTCGAAATCGTATTGAGCCTGGGCTCCGTCTTGCCGCTTTCCACCCCGACAATCGTATTTTTGGAGAGCCCGCTGTGGACGGAAAGATACGTGAAGCTCCAGCCGCGCGCCTGTCGTAGCCTTTTCACGCGCTGGCCGAACCGTGCCTGAAGGGATTGATGTTCTCGGGCCATCCGTACCAATTGTCTGGTACGGCCCAAATTCGCGATCCCATTACTCTGGTACGCATACCATTAATCTGGTATGATGGCGTTTGCAATACAGCTGTTGCGGGACGCAACTGGGTCCGATAGTTCGCGGTCGCGAAGGAGGCTGATGAAGATCGAAAAGAGGACCTCGCGGCCTTTCGATACTGCGCTCCATGTTGCTTATCTTCGCGCTGCGGCAGCGCGGCTGGCAACTCCGCTCGTTGACGTGCTGCTCGGCGTATTTTCCCTGTTCATCCGCGATGAGGCTCCTGGTACTGCGATAGTCACTTTCCGGGAGTCTGCGGACGCTCTGGCCTCCCGCCATTGCGCGCCAGCGCTTCAGAGTGAAATGACATCCACCGAGCCACACATAGCCGGAGCGCCCGCACCCCTCATGCCAGCCCAAATGAATCCGTATGAGAGGCTCCATGGCTCGTTCTAAGCGCACACGCTCCCGCAGTCGCAGCAGAATTCCTGTATTCCCTGAAGTCAAAGGCAAAGTGGTCGAACGATTAGAAGTATCGATCATCGGCGGTGATTGCGCCCTTGGGATGCTCTTTCAGGACCGCACTTACCTTGCTTTTGAGATTGAGCCTGTCATCTGCATCACGCCTGATTTTTCTGATCGGAAAACCAAAAACTACAAACCGCTGAAACGCTGGCGACCCATCACCAGCGACTAAAGCCTACCCACCCTCTCTTTGATTAAAACTCATTCATAATTGCGGTTCAGAATCCATCGAGCATCCCTGCTCGCAGTGCAGCCCTCCAATGAGCAGATCAGCTCTTTCTGAAATCAGGTCGATATGCAATTGCGCCCTCGTCTTGCCCCTCTCCTCCTGCTCTTCCCGCTCTGCTTCTGGTCTTCCATTGCGCATGCTGCGGTCGGTGTAACCGTGCATCCGGCCCGGGTGCCTCTTACTTTGACTGAGCCGCAACAGTTCACGGCCACGGTTGTGAATACCACCAATCACGCCGTCACATGGGCTGTGGATGGAATCACCGGCGGTAATGCCACGGTGGGCACCATTTCTACTTCCGGCGTCTACCATCCGCCAGGCACGCGCGGCACCCACAAGATCACGGCCAAAAGTGTGGCTGCGCCCACCGCCATCGGCTCGGCGACGGTCTGGGTCACCGACTATCCGGGAATGTTCACCTATCATGCCGATAGGTTTCGCAGCGGAGTCAATCTGCAGGAGTTCGCGCTTACCTCCGCTACGGTGAAGGCGAGCACCTTTGGCAAGCTTTTCTCCCGCACGGTGGACGGACAAATTTATGCGCAGCCGCTGCATGTAGCCAACCTGACCATCGCTGGCGCCAAACATAACGTGGTGTTTGTGGCCACGGAACACTCAAGCGTCTATGCTTTTGACGCGGACGGCAAGAGCACGGCGCCCTTCTGGCATCGCAGCTTTATCAATCCATCGGCCGGGATTACTACCATTGCCAAAGGGGCAACCGCTCTGATCACGCCGGAGATCAGCATCACCAGCACTCCCGTGATTGATATTGGCACCAGCACGCTCTACGTGTCGGTCTCAACCAGCGAGAACGGCGCCATCGTTCATCGGCTGCACGCGCTCAGCCTTACCACAGGAGCGGAAAAATTTGGCGGGCCAATCGTAATTAAGGGTTCAGTTCCAGGCAGCTACGCTCCCATTGCGGTGAATGGTCGCGTACCTTTTGTGCCCAAACAGCATTTGCAGCGACCTGCGCTCTTATTGTTGAACGGGAACGTTTACATCGCTTTCGGCTCCAATGGAGACAACTTGCCATATAACGGCTGGCTCTTTGCCTATAGCGCGCAAGGGACTGGCGTGCTCCATCAGGTGGCGATTTTCTGCACCAGCCCCAACAAAGGCACAAGCGCCATCTGGCAGAGTGGCGATGGTCCGGCTGCCGATAACTCAGGCAATATTTACCTCGCAACCGGCAACGGTGCGTTTGATCTCAATACCGGCGGCTCGGACGCGGGCAACACCGTGCTGAAGCTGGCTTTGCAATCCGGAGCCCTGGTGCGGCTGGATTATTTCACGCCGTTTAATACCGCTGCGCTAACCTCGAGCGATCTTGACCTGGGCGCAGGCGGGCCCATCCTGCCTCCGACGCAAACAGGTGCGGTGGCTCCCAGCCTGCTTGTTGTGGGCGGAAAAGATGGCAAGCTCTACCTCATTAATCGGGCCAACATGGGCAAATTCAATTCCACCCACAATACTGATGTGCAGACACTGCCGCTGGGCAATCCCATACCCACGAATGGCCTATTCGCCACTCCGGCAGCATTGGGTTCTTCTCTTTATATTGGTGAGGTGAATCAGCCGCTGGGCCGCTTCATCTTCTCAAGTGGCCTGCTTTCCACTGCGCCCGCCGCACAGACCAGCACAGTCTTTCGCTATCCTGGGACCTCTCCCATGATCTCCACCAACGGAAGCAGCTCCATCGTCTGGACACTCGATCTGCATGCGTTTGTGGGAGGCGCTGATGGAGGCATCAATACCCCCGGACCTGCCGTGCTGCATGCTTACGATGGTTCCACCCTGCATGAGCTCTACAACAGCACCCAGGCGGGAACTCGTGACAAGGCAGGCAATGCGCTCAAATTTACCTCGCCCACCATTGCCAACGGCCACGTGTACGTAGGCACGGCCGGTCAACTGAACGTCTACGGCTTGCTGCCGTGATGCGCGGCATCGCTAAAAGAACATTCGCGGGTATGCATAAAATCGTGTGGCACAGCCGCCCTCGGCTGTGATCCTCTGTGCTCTCTGCGATTCGTTCCTCCGCTCCCTCCGTTCCTCTGTGCTTCAAAGGTTTTGGGTTTGATCCGCGTTGATCCGCGCAAATCCGCGGTAAATTTTTCCCGGTTTTGGGTTTTCAAGCAGGCGTGATTCTCAAAATATCGTGCTTCACTTCCACTTTCCTGCCGGGAAAATCCGTCTCAATGCGCTGCTTGAGTTGCTCCACGGTGGGCGCGCCGTTCTGGCCGTTAAGGCCGCGAGCATCGTCCATTAGGATTACGTGCCGGTACCGCTGGTCGCGCAGGATGGCTTCAAGTTCTGAGGTAAGGCGCTGCTTGTCTCCCTGCAGCCCGGCCCAGCCGTAATATCCGGCATCGAGCCAGAACAGCGCGGGTTGCTGAAGACGGCTGATGATCTCCGGAATGGCCTTTTGGCTGTCCCCTTCCACGATGTGGACATGCGGGAGACTAGAAAATTTCTTTTGCGCGCGGGCGGCCAGGGCGCGATCGTATTCCACGGAATAAATTTCCGCGAACCGTTTCTTCATGGCCGCCACCATCTCGCCGTAATACGTTCCTGTCTCCACCAGCACGCGCAGGCCAAAGCGCTCAGCATATTCGCGGACGGTGCGCTGCTTCAGCAAATGCGGAGACCGCACTGGCTCTCCCCGCAGTTTCCAGTACCAATAG
>DASUBD010000421.1:0-11082 GCA_035763445.1 Candidatus Angelobacter sp. | reverse complement strand
GGCGCAGGCAATCAGCAGCACCAGTCCAATTGAACCCATCAAGACCCAGAGCACGTTACCGACGTCGCCGACCACGTAATCTTTCAGCGGTTTGATATTCGGGCCAAGGCGCGCATCTTCAAACATCTTCATATTGAAGCCCGGAGGCGGCGGGAATGTGCGTGTTGCGATCGGCAGCATGCGCGTTACGTCAGCGCTGGCCTGCTCAATGGTTACCCCCGGTTTCAGTCGCGCAATGGCTGTATAGCTGAAGTTGCCGAGAAACGTCTTGTTGCGGTCAAACTGGAAGGGAACCAGCACGGCTGGGTCGTCTGCCTGGCCGAAAAAGTGGAAGCTCTGCGGCATCACGCCGATCACCTGATGCTGCTTGCCGTCGATTATCAGGCTCCGTCCCAGAATTCCACGATCGCCGCCGAACTTGCGTTGCCAATAGCCGTACATGAGGATCACGGTTTCCGGACTGCCGGGCGAATCATCCTGATGCGAGAAACTACGGCCCAGAGCCGGCGCCACACCGAGAACAGGCAGCAATCCATCTGTCACCAGCTGCGCCCGCACTTGTTCCGGCTCAGCGATTCCGGTGATGCTCACGGAATCGCCGGTGATCATTCCCATGTCTTCAAAACTGCGGTTCTGGTCGCGATAGATGAAATATGTGGAGGGTGAACCGGGAAGTTCCTTTACGTTTATGCCAGGAGCAGTGTGGTTCACCACGACCAGTTGCTGTGACCTGGGATAAGGCAGCGGCTTCAGCAGAATGCCTTCCAGAACGCTGAATACAACTGTGTTGGCGCCAACTCCCGCAGCCAGAGTAATCAGCGTGACCGCGGTAAACATGGGTGTGCGAGCCAGCCTGCGCAGCACCTGCCTGACCTGGGTATTTACGGAACCCATAAACTCTTGCCCCCTGAGCGTGTTGAGGTATGAGACGCCTGTGAGGTAATTACGTTAGGGCCGAAAGAAAAGTTGCGGAAAGTTTTGCCTTTTGATCTTACAGCGTGCCTGCAAACTTGGCGATCACTTGAATGCGACCCTGAATGTGCGAGTTTTCGTTCCGACTGGTTTGCCGCCTACTGTTTCACTTCCGCTTTTGCGTCTTGGTCTTTCTTAAGCTCCGATCCACGAAGCTCACATTGTCCTGACATTCAAGTGGGGACCCCGAGGGCAGGCAGAACAACTCGCATCAGAAGGAAGTATCCAATAATGACGGCGAGGATGATAAGAAGATCATTGGTCACACTTCTATTTTACCGCTTAGCGACGAGTTGGTCCTTCAAAACCCAACCGCCTGCTTCAAAGGAGAGGCCGCAACTGCCCTGACAGTGCTGTGCAGAGCGCGGCACCACAAATCAATCATGTCCCGGGCTGAACAGATGGTAAAAACCGACTTCAGACCGGTGAGCACGAGGGCCTTTTCCACTCGCGACGTAAGATTCATTAACTTCAACTCAGTGCCGGTGGCCTTGGCCCATCCCCGCAAACTGGCCAGGACGCCCAGGCCGGCAGCGTCAATGTCTTTGATCTCCTTCAGATCCAGCACCACCACCTGAACATAGGGCTGGTTAAGCACCGCTGTGCGGAGCGCGTCTCCGCCTTCCAGAGTCATCCGTCCTTTGCATTCAAAAATCGCGACATCGCCTAAATTATTGGTTGTAAAGCTCAGCATGGTTGCTCCCTTTTTTGCGGTTACATCTATAGACGTTTGTCCTTGGCTGTTATCGACTAGTTAAGTGAATTTATTTTTGTAAACGTTGCATGTTTTGGGTCGCGATTTTTTTTCTCTTACTACTGCGATAATACGTTTACACCGCCGAAACAGTTTCCTGTTTCAGTCAAAAAGCCATTAAAACTTGAGACACTCGGGAAGCACCTGGCATCCAGCCGAGCTCAAATTAGGAAAACAAAGAAGTTACACAATTATTCCCAGGACCTGAACCGCTATTCACTTACTTGATCTGCCTGCAGATTCCATGGTCCCTGCCTTCTTAGGAGATCCGGCCTTTGCCAGCGGCATTTGAAATTTCAAAGACCAGCCGTGCTCACTCCGGCCCTGAGGCCGAGTGGCGGACCCAATTCCTGACCTGTTGTAAGCTGCGCATTTAATATACGCCATTTATTCGCTGTTGTCAATGGCTCTGGTGCAGGAAAGTTGTGCAGGGCTTCAGACCCAAAAGGCGCTCATCTGGCGAAACCTGTCCAGCACACCTTCACGCCTGGGCCTGTCCGCATCCTCCGCGGAAGCCTTGGCGAAATTTTTCCCGCTCTTCGGGAGTCATATGCTCCCAGCGCTGCCTCATCCGTCGGCGCCAGTGCTCGCGATGGCGTGGCGATCCGTGGACCCCGCGCCATCCGCCAAACAGCAGCCAGCTCAGGGCCAGCAACCCCAGCGCCTGCCAGTACGTAATCGTGTGCAGCCCAAAGAGGCTCGGCATCAGCCAGTTCCACAAATGCAGCACAGCCTGCCCAAACAACACGATCGCAATCACCGCAAAAAGCAGAACTCTCACGATCATCGAAACAATCCAGCGTGCTCTCATCTTCTTACCCCTCAATAAATTCTTTATGAATTGCTTCCAGTCTTTTGCGCAAATGCAATACTGCGTACCGCTTGCGAGACAATAACGTATTCACGCTCAATCCCGTCTCAGCCGCCAGTTCCTTAAAACTGCGTCCTTCAATCTCATGCGCCACAAAAGCCTGCAGCTGCTCTTCCGGGAGCTCATCCAGCGCGCTCTCAATTTGTTCCATCAGCACCGTGCGCGCATAGGAAGCTTCCGGACCGGCATCAGAAGAGGCCAGCAGCTCTTCCAGGATCAGCGGTTCGTCCTCATGTGCCGGCTGGACAGCGGACAGAGTTTCTGGGCGTTTTTTGCGAAATCTGTCGATGATCCGATTCCGCGCCACCCGAAACAGCCAGGCCCCGGCCTGCTCAATCGGCTTCATCAAGCGATAGGCCTCTACCAGTTCGGAGAAGACGTCCTGGAGAATGTCTTCTGCCTCGCCTTCATCGCGGACACGCCGACGAATGAAGTTGCGCAGCCGTGATCGTTCACGCCTAACGGTCTCAGTGATCCGTTGATCTTGATCGGCGGTCATCCAGTCAGGGCTCATTACAGCCTTCATCTATCAGTGGAGACGAATGAGGTGAAGAAATATTGTAGAGATTGCCGGACGAAATATGCGCGGGCCCGAGACCGGGCCTTAAGGGAAGCGCTTTCAGATTAGCCGCAACCAGCTCATTCCCAAGGATCTTCAGAGAGATCGTCCGTGGTCAGATACGGACGCCACGGCGTGCTGAGCGGGCGTGGATCCGTCCGTGAGTAGAGTTTGGCGAGTTCGAGTAGGTCAAGGGCGATTTCGTCAGACTCCATGCTGCGGTAGGCGCCGGGATCGGGCCGCTTGTCCGGCAACGCCATGATCCTCTTAATAAATGCCACCTCTTCCTGCTCCATAAAGGAAGCAGGCGTCTGCGGCTCGCAGGCATTGCCGTGCTCGAATTCGTCGTCAGACAGCATGGTTTTGGCCCCCTACGCTGAAAGAGTGACTTTTTAGAATTAGACCGATATTGGAAGGGAATTAGCTTTTCTAAAAATCGACCGCGGCGGGAGTCATTAACGTGCCCCCAAGTCAGTCCCCATTGAAAACGATGGTCCAGATTAATCCCGTGTTACCGACAGCAGTCACCTCCTTCGTCCTGGGCATTTGCGTGATAAACTCGCGGCTCGGGAAACCCTTCCATGTCCATCCTGCACGACCTAGTCTCCTCTTTTCGTTCATTGCGCAAAGTACCTGGATTTTCCCTGGTGGTGATCATCACTATGGCGCTTGGAATCGGCGCCAATACAGCCGTTTTCAGCCTGATTCACCGGCTGCTGCAGCCACTCCCTTATCCTGATCCATCTCATCTACTGCGCCTCTTTGAAGCCAAGAGCCCGAACGACTACGAAACGCACGAGAACGTCGCGCCGGCAAATTTCCTGGACTGGCAACAGCAAACCCGGGCTTTTGCTGTTATGGCCGCCAGCATAGGTTTTCGCTACAACCTCACGGGAACCGGTCAACCCGAACAGGTTTGGGGAGATGCCATTTCGTGCGACTGGTTTACGGTTCTGGGTGTTCACCCTGAGTTGGGCCGTGATTTTCGGCATGAGGAAGACTCGCCGGGCGGCACGCCGGTTCTAATTCTTAGTGAAAAGCTATGGCGCCGCCGATTTAACTCGGACCCCGCAATCGTCGGGAAAATGATTGGTCTTAACGGTGATTCGTTTACCGTAATCGGTATCATGCCGCCGCAGAGCGCGTTGAACCCAGACGTTGAGTTGTGGGTTCCCTTGCAACGCCAGATTCGGCCTGACCGTATGCTCTGGCGAGACTCCCGTTTTCTGTACGTGCTCGCTCGACCCAAACCGGGCGTGAGCCTGAAGCAGGCGGCCACTGACCTGAATCGCGTTGCCATCAGGATCCGCAAGGCGCACCCGGCTGGCGATTTTTACGGAGCCGCAGTGCTAAGTCCCTTGCAGGAACAACTCGCCGGTGAGATGCGGAAAATTCTGCTGGTTTCTTTCGCCACCGTGTTTCTGGTCTTGCTAGTCGCATCTGCCAATGCTGCGAATCTTATGCTGCTGCGCATCACAGGCCGCACTCGTGAGTTCGCTACCCGGCTCGCCCTGGGTGCCCGCCCCGCGGATCTGGTGCGGCAGCTCCTGGCCGAAGGCATTTGCCTGGGTATTGCCGCAGGGCTTGTGGGCCTTGCATTCGGCCAGGCGGGCAAGAAAATTGTGTTGTGGCTGCTCGCGTGGCAATCCCCGGAACTCACTGCTATTGATCTCAGTTGGCAAGTGTTGCTGGCCACCTTCGCAATCGCGGTTCTGGCAGGAGCAACCTTTGCGCTGCTACCTGCGCTTGCCGTGACTCGCCTGAAGAATATTGATCTGCTGCGCCGTGCCTCTCTGAGCACTACCGTGGACGTTCGAGGATCCCGCTTACGCCAGGGCTTTGTGATCGCAGAAATAGCCTGTTCCATTGTCCTGCTTGCGGGAGCAGGCCTGCTGGTGCGCAGCTTTCAAAAGCTCCGGCACCAGCCCCTTGGCTTCCAAACCGATCACCGTATCGTGGTTGTGCTTTCTCTGCCCCGCATCCACTATCAGCGTGACGCGGATGTAGTCCGGTTTTATGACCAGGTGGGCGACAAAGTACGCGCGCTCCCTGGAGTTGAGAATGCCACTTTCACCTTTTCAGTTCCTCTTAGCGGCGATGGTCTCGGTGTGAGCTTTAAAGCGCCTCAGGACACTTCCGTGGATCCATTTAATGAGACCGATCTGCGTCTGGCAGACTCGCATGTGTTCGCAACGCTGGGAATTCCACTATTACATGGTCGTCTTATCGAAGCTTCGGATACCGGTGATTCTGAACCCGTATGCCTCATCAACCTCGCTATGGCAAAAAAGTTCTGGCCTGGCCAGGATCCGGTGGGGCGCTTGATCGTGGTTACTCGCGATGATGTCCGTGGTCAACGGACTCCGCGCAAAATTGTGGGCATTGTAGGGGATACCCGCGAACGCATCAATGAGGAGCCCAAGGCGATGCTCTATGTGCCTTACTCGCAGATGTCGTTTTTCACTATGGATCTGCTGGTGAAAACGCACGACTCGGCGGCGGCGTTGCGAAAGGCGGTTACTGCTGTGCTCGCCGGCGTGGATCCTGACCAGCCCATCCGGTTCGTGGAGAATTTCAACGACTATCTTCCCGCTGCGCTCGGTGATTGGAAGAGTGCTCTGACCCTGCTTGGGGGACTGGCGATTCTGGCTGTGCTGCTGACCGCCCTTGGGGTTTTTGCAGTCATTGGTTACACAGTGCGCGAGAGGACGCGCGAGATCGGCATCAGGATGGCAGTTGGAGCCACGCCGCAGCATGTCCGCAACATGGTGTTACGGCAGTCCGCCTGCCTTGCCGCCGCCGGAGCTGCAATCGGTATCCTCGCGGCTGCCGGCTGCACTCGCTTTCTTGGCAGCCTTATTTATGGGGTTCGTGCAGTTGATCCTCTTACGTTCATCTTTGTTGCGGCGATCCTTACCACCATTGCTCTGACTGCCAGCTATTTGCCTGCTCGCCATGCAATGCGAGTGGATCCGATGCTTGCGTTGCGTGATGAATGATGCAGTGTTGATTTGCTGATTACACTCCTGACGCCGAGTGCAGTGGCACAATAAGCCTCGAAATCGCAGTGAGATTGTTTCCTTTGGTTGAATCGCCCTTAAAATGGAGTGCAGCTTTTAGCCGTCTCGCGGTAACGCTGGCGCGATACTGTATGCTCCCCCATCAAAGCTTGCTTGAATGAAACAAATGAAGGGCTGCAGGTCGATACTCCGGCGCATCGCGCTGTGGCAGGATGGTTAGGGAGACTCAAGTTCTGGCCGCCTCACATTGGCTCGCGTCAATGTTACTTGGCCACGTTGCCGAAAGTAAGTTGGAAGCCTTGGAAGCACTGGAGCGGCAGTCTTTCTTGCGATAGGATTGGTCCCACGTGCCATCTGACATGAGAAATGTGGGGATGCTGATCTGGTATTTACGCTGCGCGCTCCGGACGTTGCGCAAATCTCCCGGTTTTGCTTTGGTAGCTGTTTTCACACTTGCTCTCGGCATCGGGGCAACAACGGCAATTTTCACGCTCATACATCAGGTGATGCTGCGGTCGCTACCGGTCGCGCAGCCTGACCAGTTGTGGCGCATCGGCGATTCTGACACCTGCTGCTTCTCGAATGGGTATACGCAGGAAACCGGCGGCCTCAGTCCTCAGAACGACTGGAATTTCTTTTCGTGGGAGGCGTACAAGCATTTTCGCGCCAACACGCCCGCATTCCAGAACCTGGCGGCCTTTCAGCCGGGTGAAGCTAATGCTTACCTTGCGGTGCGACGCGCCGGTTCCCCAAACCCAGTCGAGACTCGCAATGGTGAGTACGTGTCCGGCAATTTCTTCGAAACCTTCGGCATTTCCGCCTGGGGTGGACGGTTTTTCACAGATGCCGATGACCAGGAAGGCGCACTGCCGGTCGCCGTAATGAGTTTCCGCATCTGGCAGGGAAAGTACGGATCCGATCCGTCCGTAGTAGGAGCCGCATACCAGATCAACGGCCACCCGTTCACAGTTGTTGGTGTGGCGCCGCCGGGTTTTTTCGGAGCGAAGATCGACACGGAGAACATGCCCGATTTCTGGTTGCCGCTGACGACCGAACCGCTGATTGCTGGTCCAACTTCGCGCCTCAAGAATCCCCGGCTGGCCTGGCTCGATTTGATCGGGCGAGTTCGCCCGGGCTCCAATCAGAGAATGCTGGAAACGCAGCTTCAAGTCGAACTGCACCAGTGGCTGGCCAGCCACGTGCCGGATATGACCTCACAGGAAAAGGCGCTCCAGCAAGGGCAGACTTTGCGCCTTACCCCGGGTGGCTCCGGCGTTTCTCGCATCCGCGAGCAATACAAGGATGGTTTGCTGCTTCTTCTTCTGGCTGCCGCTTGTGTGTTGCTGGTTGCCTGCGCCAATGTTGCCAATCTGCTGCTGGCGCGCGGCCTCAGACACCGGCAAGAGACGGCGATACGTGTAACGCTGGGCGCACCCCGCAGTCATCTGGTTCGGCAGGCACTCATTGAAAGCCTGGTGCTCGCTGTAATCGGAGGCATCGCCGGAATTGCCGTCGCATACGCGGGAGCCGGGCTGATCCTGCACCTTGCGTTCAGCCGAGCTGGCAAATGGATCCCTGTAGATGCCACCCCTTCCAGCTCGGTGCTGCTTTTCGCGCTGGCAGTTTCAGTGATCACCGGACTCATCTTCGGTATTGCGCCGGCATGGATGACCTCGCATGCCGAACCGATGGAAGCCATGCGCGGAGCCAGCCGCGCCGTGGGAATCAATCATGGCGTTTCCGGAAGCTTTGGCGCACAGAAGGTGCTTGTGATCATGCAGGCGGCAGTATCACTCGTGTTGCTGAGCGGAGCGGCCATGCTCGGGCAGAGCCTGCGCAATCTGGAGCACCAGAATTTTGGCTTCGATTCTGACGGAAGGTATGTGGTTACGATCGTTCCCAAACTTTCCGGCTACAAGCAGGAGCAGTTGCTGCCGCTGCTTCGCGGAATTGAGGACCAACTGCAACTTATCCCCGGCGTGCGTGCAGTCGGCAGCGTGCTCGCAGCGCCACAGAAGAGTTGGGTCTGGCCTCATGACATCCGGGTTGAAGGCAAACCCGAGCCCGGTCAGCAAGACGATGTCTCATCGGGTTGGACCCGTGTGACATCACGGTTTTTCGAGGCTCTCGGAGACAGGGTTGCTATGGGCCGCTCGTTCACCGATGAGGACAACGCGGGCACGCGGCCGGTAGCCGTGATCAACGATGCATTTGCGAAGAAGTTCTTTGGCGGCGAAAACCCGATTGGGCAACACTTTGGCCCCGCTCCGGGAAATAACTCCGGAATGTACGAGATTATCGGGGTTGTGGCCGACGTTCGTTTCGGGGATGATCTGCACCAGCCCATGTATTTCCTCCCGGAGGAGCAGAGTACAACCTTGCCCGACGCAGAAGCGGAAGCGCGCGAGGTCCTGTCGCACTACCTCTCCAATGTGGTTGTCTGGGCGTCGGGAAATCCTCAGGACCTTGACGCTCAGGTGAGGAAGGCGCTGGCGAATGTGGCGCCGAACCTGGTGGTGAACGGCGTTGAGCCTTTCTCCGAAATTATTCAATCCGGCTTTGCGCAGCAGAACATGATCGCAAGCCTGACATGGCTCTTTGGCGCTCTTGGGCTGGTGCTGGCGGGCGTGGGGTTATACGGTGTGACGACTTACGGTGTGGAGCAACGGACCAATGAGATCGGTGTGCGCATGGCGTTGGGCGCGAATCGCGGTTCAGTAGTGTTTATGGTGCTGCGCGAAGCATTCTGGCAAGTAAGCATTGGACTAGCGGTGGGAATTCCAGCAGCAATCAGCGCAGGATATCTGATTGCCGATCATCTTTTTGGAGTAAAGCCGTGGGATCCACTGATGCTGTCACTGGCCGCCGTCCTGCTCGGCGTTGCCGGACTGATCGCAGCCGCTATTCCCGCACGCCGCGCGACGCTTGTGGAGCCCATAGTTGCGCTGCGTTACGAATAGCCCTTCTCATTACGCCCAAATCCCTCTCACCTGAAACATGCTGCTGATAACGCGGAACCGCTATCAGAGATGCGAGTAAACCGGAAATAAAGCTCAGCGGCGCTATCTTCCCGCGGAACAAGCAAATGATAGGGGCTGCAGCTCAACATCGCCCACTCATTCGCGCACAGCAGGGATGGCGACGGGAACTCAAGTTCTGGCCGTCCCCCTCATTGGCGCTCGTCGATGCTTAATTGGTCACGTTGATACTAGCAGTAGTGTGGTTCCCTATTCCTCCATTGATGGCTACAACGGGCGTGGTGAGGTCTATCTTGTGACCTGAGCTGCGACCCAGGACGTTCACGCTGAACGTGCATGAAGCGCTCGAAGCGATGGCGCCGCCCAGCAGGGTGATGGCTGACGAGCCGCCGTAGGCAGTGATCTTTCCGCCACCGCACGATCCGGTGAGCCCGTTAGGACTGGCAACCACCAGTCCTGAAGGCAGGAAGTTACCGAATGCCACACCTTTCAGAGCTGCAGTCGAATTGGGATTGTTGATAGTGAAGCTAAGCGTGGTGGTCTGATGCGTCTTGATGCTGGTTGCGCCAAAAGCTGCGGACATATTGGGCGACCCAAGCACGGTGACCGTAGCCGTGTTGCTGGTGGCTCCCGGTCCACTCTGAGTGGAGGAAATGGGGCCGGTGGTGTTGTTCTGAACTCCCACAGCCACGCCTCTTACCGCCAGGCTGATCTTGCAGGTAGCGTTTGCCGTCAGGGAGCCTCCTGAAAAAGTGATCGTCGAGGATCCTGCTACGGCAGTCAAAGTCCCGCCGCAAGTGTTCTGCACTAACGGCGGTTGTCCCACTACCAGACCTGAAGGCAGAGGATCAGTGAACGCGATTCCCGTGATCGCTGAAGTCGCACTGTTGTTGTGAATGGTGAACTTCAACGTAGTGAAGGCATGGAGCGGAATAGTGGCCGATCCAAAAGCTTTGGTGATGGTGGGCGCTGCCACGCCAACCGTCAGATTTGCTGACGCCGTGTTACCGGTACCGCCGTTGGTGGAAGTTACGTTGCCCGTGGTATTTGTGTACTGTCCGGAAACCACGCCCGTGACAGTCACACTGAACTGGCACTGGCTGTTGGCTGCGATAGTCGCACCGCTGAGCGCAATTCCAGTTGGCGCCGTGGTGGTGAGTGTACCGCCGCAAACAGTTGCCGAGGCGCTTGCCACTGTCAGCCCGGCAGGCAAGTTATCAATAAACGCCACTCCTGTGAGCGCCATAGCATTAGCCGATGGGTTAGTAATGGTGAAGGTCAATGAAGTGGTGGAATTCAGCGTGATCGACGCTGGATTGAACGCTTTGGCAATGACCGGAGGCGCAACGACATTGATGCTGGCAGAAGCCGTCCCGCCGGTTCCACCTTCGTTGGAAGTTACGGCGCTCGTCACATTGTTCTTGAGCCCCGCTGTTGTCCCGGTCACGTTTACAGAGAATGTGCAAGAGGTGTTCGCCGCCAAAGTGGCGCCCGCCAGGCTGATCACATTGCTGCCTGCTGTTGCCGTGATTATTCCGCCGCCGCAGCTTCCTGTGAGACCGATGGGATTAGATACCACCAGTCCTGCCGGCAGAGTGTCACTGAAAGCAACACCCGTAAGAGCTATTGCACTGCCATTCGTAATGGTAAAGCTCAGTGAGGTTGATCCGTTCAGCGGAATGCTGGCTGCGCCAAACGCCTTGGTGATGGTCGGTGGTCCAACAACGTTGAGGCTCGCGTTGGAAGTATTGCCCGTACCGCCATTCGTGGAACTCACGGTTACGCTGTTGTTTTTCACTCCTGCCGTGGTGCCCTGCACGTTTACAGAAACCGTGCAGCTTGCTTTGGGCGCCAGGCTTGCGCCAGAGAGACTCACAGTAGAAGAACCGGCGGTGGCTGTCGCGGTGCCGCCGCATGTGTTGTTCAGG
>DASUBD010000420.1:0-3780 GCA_035763445.1 Candidatus Angelobacter sp. | reverse complement strand
AGTAACAATTCCGGTTGAGACAGGAAATGCCGCGATAGCCGACGGGAGTCTGCCCCGGACCATTGAATCAATCATTAACGAGTTCAAGCCGGAGGCGGCGTATTTCGCCGAAGAGAACGGCAAAAGAACCGGTTTCATCTTCATGGATCTGAAAGATACGTCGCAGATCCCCGCTCTGGCCGAGCCCTGGTTTCTGGCCTTCAATGCCCAGGTTGAGTTTCATCCGGCCATGAACCTTGAAGACCTCAGAAAGTCAGCTCCAGGAATGGAGCGGGCGGTCAAGAACTACCATAGGAGAGAGCGCCTGGCCGCTGCCTGAGCATTTCATGCAAATTATGGGCGGGAATGCCGCCCTTTTTTTTGCGCCACAGCTTGTGTTGAAAATGCTGAGATGACAGTCGTTTTTCATTGAGTTCAAATCAGGTGCGGGATCCCTCCACGCACCAGGGGGCGGGATTCCAGAAAAAGACACGGTGATGCTCTGGCCATGAGGCGCCGGAAGAATCAGCTCACTCTGAAGTGAAGTAATCCACCGCTACCGGGCTCTCAAACAACGAATAGTCACGAGTTACCACGGTTATTCCGGTTTCGGTTACGAGGTAGTTTTTGGCGTCGTCCTCCGGGTCGAAGCCGATGATTGTGCCTTCCGGGATGTGCACGTCGCGGTCAATGATGGCGTTGCGAATGCGGCAATGGCGGCCGATGTTCACGTGGGAAAAGATGATGCTGGAATCGACTTCAGTATAGGAATTCACGCGGACATCGGGCGAGAGCACGCTGTTGCGTACTACGCCTCCAGAGAGAATGCAACCAGGGCAGACGATGGAATCAACGGCCATGCCGGTGCGGCCGGGTTCGCCAAAGACGAACTTGGCCGGCGGATATTGGCGCTGGTGGGTGCGGATGGGCCAGTGCTTGTCATAAAGGTTGAACACCGGCGACACGGAGACCAGGTCCAAATTGGCTTCGTAATAGGCTTCAAGCGTGCCTACATCGCGCCAGTAAAGCGCTTCTTTGTTGTTTTCGTCGATGAAGTTGAAGGAATAGAGTTTGTACTGGTCCAGGATCTTGGGCAGGATGTCCTTGCCGAAATCGTGCGATGAATTGGGATCTTCAGCGTCTTTCAGCAATACGGGCAGCAACACGTCAGTATTAAAAAGATAAACACCCATGGAACCGGAGACCAGGTCAGAGTTATAGGGAGAGCGCAGCTTTGTCACCCTGGGCTTTTCTTCAAAGCCGACAATCTGGCCATGGCGGTCCACGTCCATGACGCCGAAGCGGAAAGTCTCACTGGGATCAATGAGGATGGTGGCCAGAGTGACGTCCGCTCCAACGGCGTTGTGGAGGTCCAGCATGAGCTGGTAATTCATCTTATATATGTGATCGCCGGAGAGGATGAGCACGTGTTTGGGCTGCTCAGAGCCGATGGAATAAATGTTCTGGTAGACAGCGTCAGCAGTTCCGAGGTACCAGTTGTCACTCACCCGCTTCATGGGCGGCAGGATTTCAACAAAATCGCCCAGTTCCCGGGCCACTACAGAACTCCAGCCTTCACGAATGTGGCGGTTCAGTGACAACGCCTTGTACTGGGTGAGAATGTAAACCCGCCGCAAATCTGAATTGAGGCAGTTGGAGAGAGTTACGTCAATAATCCGGTAATTGCCGCCGAAAGTGACCGCCGGTTTGGCGCGATCCCGCGTGAGAGGATACAGGCGCTCACCGGCGCCTCCGGCCAGCAGAACTCCAAGAGTATCTTTCATGACATTTCAATAAAGGCGAATCAGAGTTAACAGAAAGTAGATGATGATTCGCGGGAAAACGAATCCCTGGTCAACGCTAAAATGCTATCAGAAAAAGAAATACCCGGCGTCCAGACGCCGGGCGGATGCAGATTTTAAGCAGCGTCATCGACGCTGATGCGAAGCGACTTCAAAAAGCGCACATCGTGGGCGTTAATAGAGAATTCCGGATCAGGATTCTTGCGGCGCGAGCCCACCAGTTGCGGCGACGTCTTGGCTGGCTGGTCCTCTCGCTGGTTAAAACCGATGGTGGCCTCAAGCACCAGGAAGATGTCATAGCCTTCTTCTTTGATCCTGGCGATCACCTGAGCAATATCGTCAGACTCGGAAAGTGAGGTGTTGATGGCGTCTCCGAGTTCTTTCATTAACTTCTTAAGCCTGGAATTCACGTATTTCCTCTGCAATAAAATAAGATGCGTTCCGGGGCAGGGCCGTTTGATTGCCACCCGGAATTGATTTTCCGCCTGAATGGCTGGTTTTAGCTTGCCAGAGTAAAAATGGGGCTACAATAGCCAAAATGCCTGAAATTTCCACGAAAAGTCCTGTCCAGAGAGCCGTAACTTCAGCCGCCAAGATCACCGTAGCTGCCAAAAAAGCCGGTTCAGGGGTAAAAAAAGACCGTCTTCTGGGCGCCATGTTTGTAGGCGCCAAGACGTTTCTGACCGCTATTGGCAGGGCGATGTATGCGCTATGGTTGCAGGCAACCGGCCTGATTTTTCTGATGTTTACGGTAATTGCAGGTTCAGCTCTGATCAGACAATTCAGGGCCAATCACAACCATTTTGCCAATACGCGGCCCTTCTGGCAGATCGGCATCTTCTTTCTGGTGTGTCTCTGGTTTACGATGGTCTCTTTTTCCCGAGCCAAGAAGACCATGAAGGGAAGATCCAAGTAGCCGGAGTACAAAGCCCGAGTGAGAGCTATGGCCAAAGACGTAAAACTCGAAGCGGAAGCAGGCGAGCTGAAGAGCATTGAAGCGCATCCGCTGTACACGCCGGCCAACCTGCAGGATTGGGATCACGACCGCGATGTGAGTTATCCGGGTGAGTTTCCCTTTACACGCGGCGTGCAGCCCACCATGTATCGCGGACGCCTGTGGACCATGCGCCAATATGCGGGCATGGGCGACGCCGAGGAATCGAACAAACGTTACAAGTACCTGCTGAAGAACGGCACTACGGGACTTTCCGTGGCGTTTGATTTGCCCACACAGATCGGGCTGGACTCAGACCATCCCATGGCGCTGGGAGAGGTGGGCAAGGTGGGAGTCGCCATCGATTCCATTGAGGACATGCAGAGGTTGTTTGATGGCATTGATCTGGAAAGAATTTCCACATCGATGACGATCAACGCGACGGCTTCCATTCTGCTGGCGCTGTATGTTGCGGTGGCGAAACGGTCAGGAGCGGATACGCGCAAGCTGAGCGGCACGGTGCAGAATGACGTGCTGAAGGAATACATTGCGCGCGGGACTTATATTTATCCGCCGCGGCAGGCGATGCGGATCATCACTGATATGTTCGCCTATGCCAATGAGCACCTGCCGGACTGGAACACCATCTCCATTTCCGGGTACCACATGCGCGAGGCCGGTTCCACGGCAGTTCAGGAAGTGGCCTTCACGCTGGCCAATGCCGTGGCGTACGTGCAGGCAGCGATCAATTCGGGGCTGGCAGTTGATAAATTTGCTCCGCGCCTTTCATTCTTCTTCAATTCACACAACAATTTTCTGGAAGAGGCGGCCAAGTTTCGCGCTGCGCGCAGGATGTGGGCGCGGCTGATGAAAGAGCGCTTTGGCGCAAAGAATCCACGATCAATGATGCTGCGCTTCCATACCCAGACAGCAGGATCCACCCTGACGGCACAGCAGCCGGAGAACAACATTGTGCGCACGGCCATTCAGGCAATGGCTGCGGTGCTGGGTGGAACCCAATCATTGCATACGAATTCATTTGACGAGGCGCTGGGGCTGCCGACC
>DASUBD010000419.1:0-7723 GCA_035763445.1 Candidatus Angelobacter sp. | reverse complement strand
TGGAAAAGTCCTCAATGATCCTGACAAGGCGGTCAACCGGCTTGGAATTTTTGTGCATGTCTCGAAGCAAAATTCTCTCATGCCGGGGCTAAAATCGGCAGCTGCAACGCTGTTCTAAGGTCTTTAAGATAGTGGTACCTGCCACTGCGCTATCGAGTTCCAGATGCAGCCGGGCCACGTCCATGGGTTGCAGACGCGCCGCCAACAGGCCGAGGTTGATCAGGTCTTTTTCCGTGGTGACAAAATACGCGGCACCGCTTTCAACTTTGGTTTTGAGGAGGCAGTCGATATCGCGCGAAGAATAACGATGATGATCTGAGAACGCAATCGTAGCCGCAAGTTCGATGGACAAAGATCTGAGCTGGGCAAAAAATTGCTTCGTGCGGGCGATGCCGCAGAACGCAACAGCCTTGCCAGAAATCCGCTCAATTTCAAGTACGCGGCGCACGGTCCACAAATTCTGTGCTTCTTTCATACAGGAGCGCGCGAGTGCCAGATCCTCCGGCGACGCGTCTTCCGGCATCACCACTGCATCAGCCCGGTGCAGCGACGCGACCGGTTCGCGCAGACGACCCAGAGGCAGTGGGAAATCGTGCAGGTCAGAAGCGGGCAGCATGACAATATCGAAGTCGCGATGCAGACGACGGTGCTGGAAGCCATCGTCCAGCAGGTGGAGTTTGGTGTCCAGATTTTTTTCCGCCCAGAGTCCCGCCTGGTATCGATCTGCTCCAACCACCACCGGCACCTGCAATTTTCGCGCGATGAGCAAAGGCTCATCACCGAACTGTTCTGGCGAACCCTGCGGATCAACCAGCGCGACGGCAGAAGACTTTCGCCGGTAACCGCGGGAAAGAACATCAAAGGCTACGCCCCGCTGCTTCAGGATTTCACCCAGCGCGATCACAAATGGGGTTTTGCCGCTGCCGCCAACAGAAATGTTGCCGATGCTTACCACGGGCCGCGCAAGCCGGTTGACCTTGAACATGCGGCGATCATAGAGCGCATTCCTGATGTTTACACCGGCAGCAAAGATGGTGGAGAGGGTCCTCATTGCGTTGCCGCCGTTTTTCCGGTGAGCAGAAGCTGCAGCGCGGCTACGGTTTTTTGCGTGGCGCCGGTGTTCTCAAGGAACAGCTCACGCGCGCGGCAGCCGAGCTGCTCTCTTTCCTCAGCATTGTGCAGCAGATTGGTGATTGCCGTTCCAAGATTCTCAGCGGCAACAACGCGCATCCCGCCACTGGCTTCAAAGATGCGCACAATCTCGCGAAAGTTGAAGGTATGCGGCCCAGTGAGCACAGCCACGCCGTGCTGCGCGGGCTCCAGGATATTATGGCCGCCGAGCGGAACCAGGCTTCCACCGACGAACGCAATGTCCGCCAGAGCATAAACAGAGGCTAGCTCGCCCACGCTGTCGAGCAGGAAAATGCTTCCATCGCGGAGCACATCGCCAGTTTGCGGATTCCACGAGCTGCGTCTCACATAAGGCAATCCGGCGGAGGCAATCAACGCTGCTACTTTCTCAAAGCGCTCAGGATGACGCGGCGCGAGAACCATAACGGTGTTCGGAAACTGCTGAAGCACCTGGCGGAACGCGGCCACAACCAATTCTTCTTCACCTTCCGTGGTGCTGCCGCTGACGATCACTCGCGCTTCCTGCGGAAGCACGCGGCGCAAGTTCTCAACCAGAGCAGAGTTGGAACTTAGGCGGATATCAAATTTCAGGTTGCCGCTGACAGATACACGTCTTTCCGGAGCGCCAATTGCCTTGAGCCTCTGGGCATCCTCTTCTGTTTGGGCAAGAAAAAGATCAATGTCTGGAAGGATGCGCGAAAAGAACCAGCGGAAACGCCGGTAACGGGGAAATGAACGGTCAGAGATGCGAGCGTTCACTACCGCAACCGCGGCACCGCTCAGTTTCGCCAGATGGAGCAGGTTGGGCCAGAACTCGGTTTCCGCCAGAACCAACATGCGCGGACGAAGAGTCCTCAGGTAAGGGCGCAACGCAAAGCGGAAATCCAGCGGCATATAAAATACGCGCGTCTCCCCAAAGCGCTGCCGCGCCAAAGCCTGTCCGGTGGACGTGGTGGTGGAAACAAAGATCTGCCAATCCGGCTGAGACTTCGTGAGTTCTCCTACCAGCTTGCTTACGGCCAGTACTTCTCCTACGGAAACGGCATGAATCCAGATGCAGGCAGAGCCGCTCCGGATTTGAAGCCGCGCCGGAACAGCTCCCGTTCTCTCCCGAAAACCAGCGCGATACTTACCCAGGCGGGCCATCTGCAGAAGCCACCAGGGCAATGAAATCAGCGCGGCGAGGCCGAGCAGCAGGCTATAAAAAAAGTACATGAAGGAATACACATTCTAGCTGTTGCGCAAGGCGGCGGTTGTGAAAAGCGCGCGGCTACCGGATAATCAAGAGCAGTGAAACCCTCGCCAATTGCCGCACTGGTGGTCCTGGCCGCTGCGCTGGCCTTCAGCAGCGACAAAGGATTCAATCCGCCGCCCGCGGGACCCGCTATCAGCTATCCGGCGCATGAAGCGCACAGCGATGAGAAAGTTACCATCGCCATTGACCCGTTTACCGGCGTCCAGAAAGCGGCCGTGTTCAAGGTGAAATACCAGGACTACGGATTCCTCCCCATACGGCTCATCATTACCAATGACAGCGGCCAGCCCCTCATGCTGGATTCGATGAAGATTGAGCTGATCACCGGCAACCGGGAAAAGCTGCAGCCGGCAACGCGCGATGATATTTTCCGTCGCATCTCCCGTCCGGAAAAGGCCGCCAGCAGGCCCAAGGTGCAGTTGCCCATCCCGGTGCCGCACAGCAGAGATCCGGTGGGCAAAGAGGCGCGCGATGAAGTGCCTCTGGCCATGTTTGGCATTGTCCCGGTGATGCCGAAGACCACCAACAGCGGCTTCCTGTTCTTTGATGTCGCTGGCATGAATGATCCGGAGACGGGCGCGCATCTTTATGTATCAGGGATCAAAGCGGGCACACAGGAGCTGTTCTACTTTGATATCCCTCTGCCGACAGCGAGCAGCCAGGACCAGAGCCAGCCTCCGCCAAAATAGGGTGGGGGATCTTTCTCTCCTTTGCGACCTTCGCGCCCCGTTGCGGTGAAAGAGGTACCTTCCCCCTGTCCTATAATTTCAAGGAATGACCACGACGGCGCAAATCGGGGCGGCAGTGCGGGAAAAATATGAGCCGGTCATAGGGCTGGAAGTCCATGTCCAGCTTCTGACCCGGACCAAGATTTTCTGCGGCTGCTCCACCGCGTTTGGTGCGCCTCCCAATACCAACGTCTGCCCGGTGTGTCTGGGGATGCCGGGCACGCTGCCGGTGCTGAACAAGCGCGCGGTGGAGTTTGCGGTGCTCGCCGCGCAGGCACTGAACTGCCAGGTGCGAGAGACATCAATCTTTGCCCGCAAAAATTATTTTTATCCTGACCTGCCCAAGGGCTACCAGATATCGCAGTATGACAAGCCTCTGGCCGAGCACGGATACATTGATGTTCCTGCGAACGGCGGAATGAAGCGGATCGGCATCACGCGGCTGCACATGGAAGAAGACGCAGGCAAGAGTCTGCATGAAGGCTTTGCTGATTCGGCCAACAGCACGGCCATTGACTTGAACCGCACCGGCGTGCCGCTGATTGAAATTGTCAGCGAGCCGGACATGCGCTCACCGGACGAGGCCTTTGAATACCTCACGCGGCTCAAGGAGATCATCCTCTATACCGGCGTGAGCGACTGCAACATGGAAGAGGGCTCTCTGCGCTGCGACGCCAACGTGAGCATACGTCCGCGCGGCCACGAGAAGTTTGGGACCAAAACGGAAATCAAAAACGTAAATTCCTTCCGCTTCGTCCGCCAGGCGCTGGAGTATGAGATCAACCGCCAGATCGAGATGGTGGAATCCGGAGAAAAGATCCACCAGGAAACTCGGCTGTTCAATTCTGCCGAGGGAAGGACATACAGCATGCGCTCAAAAGAAGAAGCGCATGACTACCGCTACTTCCCTGAGCCGGACCTGCTGCCGTTGGTGGTGAGCGCGACGTGGCAGGAGGAGATTCGCCGCCGCCTGCCGGAACTGCCGGACGCACGCCGCAAGCGCATGGTGGCCGAATACGGCATCACGGAGTATGACGCGCAGGTACTCACTTCATCGCGCAGCCTGGCTGACCAGTTTGAAGAAGCGGCCCGCGCGGCAAAGAATCCCAAACGCGTAGCCAATCTTGTACAGGGCGAGTTGATGGGCCGGCTGAAGGCCAATAGTCTTGAGATTGAGCAGTCGCCGATTTCGATGAAGGGCGTGGCCGCTTCCGCCGACCTGCTGGAAAATGAGACTATCTCGAGCAAGATCCTCAAAGACCTCTATGACAAAGCGTTTTCTAGTGGTGAAGACTTCCTCGCCGTCTACGAGCGCGAAAAACCACAGCAGATCACCGATACCGGCGCCATTGAAAAGATTGTCCAGGAAGTAATTGCCGCCAACCCCAAACAAGTGGAGCAGTACCGCGCCGGCAAAACCACGATCCTCGGGTTCTTTGTCGGCCAGGTGATGAAGGCGACCAAGGGCCAGGCCAAACCGGAACTGGTGAATGAGGTGGTAAGGAAGCAGTTAGGCGGCTAGCTTTTCCTCACATCCCGAGGAGAGCAACTGAGCCCTGCCCAACCTAATCTGTCAGCCACGAACGCAGGTAAAGCGCGCAACCGGACCAGTCCGTAGGAAATAATACTCCGAGAGAGATATCGTGCGGCAATGCGGCGGTGCGCCGGTGTCCAATCCAGCAACACAATCCTCACCCCTATTTTGAAAACGTCTGATAGAAAGCTAAAAACATGGTGAAGGTTACGAAAAACCCGCGCGACAGTTCCAGGCAGACCACCAGCAAAGACGCTTTCACCAGCGCTTTCCAGCCTCTTGTCCCGTACATCTTCGGAATGGCCCGCCACAAATAAGCACCAAACACCGCCAGCGTAATCAGCACCAGTTCCCAGTTCTGTTTGAAGCCGTAGCGCAGGTAATAAAGCCACGTGACTGCGCCGTAGAGCAGCGTGAACGATACCGTGTGCAGAGAAAAAACCAGGTGCTCCCCAAAGTATCTGCGCCGGTTGATCAGCGCCAGCCCAAAGGCGAAGAAGAATACGTCGCCCAGTTGAAAGAGGGAGGCATTGTGCTGCCAGTGTTCGTTGATTCGATCAAACGCGGCCTCTTTGCTCATATGCCGTTTTTGCGCCGCGCGCTCCAGCACTGTCTCCACCGCCGCTCCTTGCGCGCTGGACGCAATCAGAAAGTGGACGTCATACAGCGCCACTCCCGGACGGGTGTAAAGAAAGAAGTTGACCGCGAAGGCGAGAATAAAGATCCGCAGCGGCAGCACGTATCTCCGCTTCCTTCCCGCCAGATACTCCACACTCAGCGTGCCCGGACTTAAGATCAGCATCCGCAGCGTGCGGAAGATCTTTGAGTCCAGGTGCGTAAATTCATGCAGCCCCTCATGCAGGAAGTGTTTGATCGTAAGGTCATGCGGATTAGGAGGTTTCCCTCCGCATTCATGACAGTGTTTGCCCAGCAGCGGAATACCGCATTCGGGACACTGAAGCGACTCCTCCTGCTGCCGCTGTACCGGAACGGTGGCCACGTGGTTGCTCCCTATGTGATGTGAGGTTAATTCCTTCCCTGGGGAGGATATGGGGCACACAATACCACAGGCTCAATCGCTCCGCGACGCAAAATCGCTCAGCCACCAGGAATCCTGATTTGGCTGCATTCCGACAAACTCTCACCGCCTCACCTGGTCCGTGATCCAGTTCACCTCCCAGGTCTTGCCTCCATCATCAGAGAATGCCTGCTCAAAATGTGGTGACTTCGTCGCCATCTTCGACCAGATGAAGCGTACAAAGACCGCTCTGCCTTTCCACATTTCCTGGTCGTAAAACTCGCCCACTCCATTCTTGAATTCGCCGATCATCGGCGTGTCCAGGATGCCATCCGCGCTGTTGGCCCAATAGATTCTCCACTGGCGCGACTGCGAATTGTAGAGACGGAGCGTCAGGCCTTCAATGTGGCCATCCGAGCTGTCGGTTTCAAATTGCTCCACATCGGCTCGCCCATTCCACACCGGCTGCGTCACCGTCGTGCCATCAAAGGCCACCCATGTCGTTGATCCCGCCAGCCGGTCCTTCAGGCGCGAGAGGTGGATGTTCCAGCTCCCGATCTCAAAATCAAAACCGTGCGCGTTCGCACTGGCGGCCGTTTCCTGGACCGGATTGGGCGGCGCGGGCCTTTCGAGCGCAGCTTCGCCGTTTACTCGGGTGTCGGTGGCGATCCAGTTCACTTCCCAGGTTTTTCCTCCATCAGCGGAGAACGACTGCTCGAAGCGACAGGAGTTCCGGGTTATCTCCGAAATCACAAACCGAACCAGAATGGTCCGTCCTTTCCATGTATCCTCGCCGACAAACTCGCCTCTGCTGTCCCTGAACTCGCCCACTGTGGGCGGATCCAGCATGCCCGCCTTGCTGTTGGCATAGTGAATGCTCCACTGCCGCGATTGCGGATGGTAGAGCCGCAAAGATAGACCTTCAATATGACCAGCCGGGCCATCAATCTCCAGTTCCACCAGATTGGCATGGCCGTTCCACAAAGGCCGAACCACGGAAGTGCCGTCGTATTCCACCCATGTCTTTGATCCGCTCAGGGGATTCTCCAGCCGCGAAACATGGGTCTTCCAGCGGCCAATCTCGAAATCAAAATCGTGCTGAGCATCGTGTCCGGCGACTGCAGCTGGAGTGCTGCTGTTTTGTTGTGCCAGTCCGTAAACAGGTTGCAGCAGGGCAAATAGGCTTGCTGCCAGTAGACAGGACAGAATGTGTTTAAGCGCGTTCATTCAGGCAAACTACCCGCCGGAGTGGCCTCTCGCAATAGCCACTTTCGCGTGATACCATATGCCACTTTCAGTGGACCCCAAAAATGAAACGTGTACCCACCACCTTCCTTCCGCCCATCGTGCTTGATCTCCTCTCGCGTGCCCGCGTTCCGCTGTATCGGCAGCTATATGACTGGTTTCGCGCCGCCATCACAGAAGGGCAGATGCGGCCCGGGCAGCGACTACCCTCAACCAGAAGCCTGGCCGGCGAACTCAGGATTTCACGCATTCCGGTCGCGAACGCTTACGACCAATTGGTGGCGGAAGGCTACCTGGAAACATTTCCCGGAGCCGGTACCCGCGTCGCGCGATCCATCCCCAATGACGCATTACTGGACACCAGATTGACTGCGCTCACCGGAAAGGGGACAGGCAGGCTGCCGCAAGTTACGCAAAAGCGAGCTGCCCGTCGCATCTCGCGCCGCGGGATTGCACTCACGCAGTTGCCGGCACAGTCGTGGCTCAACATCGTGGGTCCATTTCGTGTGAGCTTGCCCGCTCTCGATCATTTTCCGCTCGGCGTCTGGTCCAAACTGGTGGCGAGGTATGCGCGCAAACCGGCAAAAGGCGTCATGGGCTATGCCGACGCCATGGGATACCGCCCACTCCGCGAAGCCATTGCCGAATACCTGAGGACAGTTCGGGGCGTGCGCTGCGAGGCGCGACAGATTCTGGTGACCACCGGATCACAGCAGGGCTTGCAGCTTTCCGCCCAGGTATTGCTTGATCCCGGCGACCGCGTGTGCATGGAAGAGCCCGGCTATCCCAGCGCCCGCCAGGCCTTTCTCGCC
>DASUBD010000418.1:0-5758 GCA_035763445.1 Candidatus Angelobacter sp. | reverse complement strand
CGAACGGGTAGGACGCAACGACAATTTCTTTGAGCTGGGGGGCCATTCACTGCTGGCTCTGAGCGTGATTGAGCGGATGCGCGATGCAGGATTCAAGGTGGATGTGCGCGACCTGTTTGCCCGGCCCACGCTCAAAGGCCTGGCTGAAGCCGCGGGGCCGGAAAGCCGGGCGATCGCGGTGCCGCCCAATCTGATTCCGGCAGACTGCCAGAAGATCACGTCGGCCATGTTGCCGCTGGTGCGGCTGAACCAGGACGAGATCGACAAGATTGTGGACAGCGTTCCTGGCGGAGCCGCGAACGTGCAGGACATCTATCCGTTGGCGCCGCTCCAGGAAGGCATTCTCTTTCACCATCTGCTCGAAACCGAAGGCGATGTTTATCTCACCACGAGGCTGCTCACAATTGAAACCCGTCAGAATCTGGATCGTTACCTGGCAGCACTACAAATCGTTGTAGACCGTCACGATATTCTGCGCACGGGATTTGCATGGAAAGGCCTGCCCGAGCCGGTCCAGGTGGTATGGCGGCATGCGCCGCTGAGCGTGGAAAAAATCCTCCTCGATTCCGCAAAAGGCGATGTCTCAGAGCAATTGTGCGCGCGTTTCGATTCACGGCACTACCGGTTGGATGTGCGTTGCGCGCCATTATTCCGTTTGGTCGTTGCCGAGGACCCGGAGAACCATCGATGGTTGATCCTGGAACTGATGCATCACTTGATTGGTGATCAGATGACATTGCTGGTGATGCAGCAGGAAATTCAGGCAATTGTGGGTGAAGCGAAGCGGCTGCCGGCACCGTTGCCTTTCCGTGACTTTGTGGTGCAGGCGCGCCATGGTGTGAGCCGCGAGGAGCATGAAGCCTTCTTCACCCGGATGCTCAAAGATGTGGACGAACCCACGGCCCCATTCGGATTAACGGATGCACAAGGAGACGGCAGCCGCATCGTGGAAATGAGGCATGAGATTGATTCAGGCCTGTCTCAACGGTTGCGTGGCGAAGCACGAAGGCTTGGAGTAACGCTGGCCAGCATTTGCCATGTTGCCTGGGCTCTTGTGCTGGCCCGTGTCTCCGGCCGCGATGATGTCGTGTTCGGCACGGTGATGTTTGGCCGGATGAGAAGTAGCGAAAGTTCTGACCGCGGGCTTGGCCTGTTCATCAATACCCTCCCGGCGAGGATACACGTGGGATCTGAAGGCGCAGCAGCAAGCGTACGCAAGATCCACGAACTGCTGACGCAATTGCTTCGGCATGAGCACGCATCTCTGGGGTTGGCACAACGCTGCAGCTCCGTGCGGCCTCCTGCGCCGTTGTTCACATCCCTTTTAAATTATCGCCATGTCAGCGCGGCAGATGGCGCAAGCATGCGCAATGCCATCAAGCTTCAGCGAGAAAACACTGATGCTGTAAGTGGCCTGAGCGTCAGGTTGTTAGGGGAATGGGAGCGAACGAATTTTCCCTTTGCTCTCTTCCTGAATGATATGGGGCAGGACCTCAGCATGGACATCCAGGTGGACAGCTCGATTCAGCCGCAGCGGGTATGCGCATTGGTGCAAACAGCGCTGGAAGCTCTGGCGGAAGCTCTGCAGAATGCGCCGGAAAAGGAGCTGGCAAGCTTATCCGTGCTGCCGGAAGCCGAACGGCAACAGGTTCTCTACGGATGGAATGCGACCCAGGCCGAGTATCCGCGGGAAAAATGCCTCCACCAATTATTTGAAGAGCAGGTGGAGAAAACCCCGAACGCCACGGCGCTGGTCTTCGAAAACGAGAGGCTGAGCTATGCCGAGCTGAACCAGCGCGCCAACGGACTGGCGCACTGTCTGCGACAGATGGGTGTAAGACCCGACGAGCGTGTGGGCGTTTGCGCGGAACGCGGGATCGAGATGGTGGTCGCGCTGTACGCCGTAATCAAAGCCGGAGGGGCGTATGTGCCGCTGGATCCGGATTATCCGGACCAGCGCTTGCAGTACATGCTGAAGAACAGCAGCCCTATTGCAGTACTGACTCAAGGACATCTGCTGGAACGCATGAAAGCCATAAGCGTGGCATCCGCACAGCAACCACCAGTGATTGATCTGAGGGAAGCGAGCCTTCTGTGGCAAGCGCAACAACCGGCGCCCAATCCTGAGGCTGCGCAAGTTGGGCTGACCTCTGATCATCTGGCTTACGTGATCTATACCTCGGGCTCAACCGGAACGCCCAAGGGTGCCATGATAGAGCACAAGAGCATCGTGAACCGGCTGATCTGGATGCAGAGCGACTATCAACTGAAGGCTCAGGATGCCGTTTTGCAGAAGACGCCTTTCAGTTTCGATGTCTCGGTATGGGAATTTTTCTGGCCGCTGCTGGCAGGTGCGCGCCTTGTGCTGGCGCGGCCAGGAGGGCATAAAGACCCAAAGTATTTGTGCGAGACAATTGCAAAGAACCAGATCACCACGCTTCACTTTGTGCCCTCCATGCTGCACGCGTTTCTGGAACATAGAGACGCACGAAGCTGCTCTTCGCTAAGGAACATCATTTGCAGCGGAGAAGCCTTACCACCGGCTGTCGCCCGGCGCTGCCGTGATCTTCTGCCCACTGCGGAGCTGCACAACCTTTACGGGCCAACGGAAGCAGCCGTCGATGTAACGGCGTGGACATATCCCGCTCAAGCGGCGACAGAAGCAACCATCCCCATCGGACGGCCGATTGCAAATACGCAAATGTACATCCTGGACAGCAAAATGCAGCCCGTGCCGGCGGGAGTGATAGGCGAGCTTTACATTGGCGGCATTCAGGTGGGGCGTGGGTATTTGAACCGCGACGAGTTGACGAGAGAACGCTTTGTAAAAGACCCATTTGCCAGCAAAGCGGGAACTCGGATGTACCGCACTGGCGATCTGGGGCGATGGCTTGAGGATGGAAACATTGAATATCTGGGACGGAATGATTTCCAGGTAAAGGTTCGCGGATTCCGGATTGAATTAGGAGAGATCGAGTCACGGTTGCTTGAGCATGATGGTGTCCAAGAGGCGGTGGTGGTTGCGCGTGAAGACCGGCCGGGCGAGCAGCAGTTGGTGGCGTACTACGTGGGCCGTGCCCACCCCAAACCCGATGTGGAGGAGTTGCGTCGGCATCTGTCAGCGAGGCTGCCGGAATATATGGTACCCGCGGCTTATGTCTCACTGGAAAAATTGCCGCTGACTTCCAATGGAAAGCTCGACCGGAAAGCTCTACCTGCCGCGGATGCCAGCGCTTATTTGACACGTGGCTACGAAGCTCCTTTGGGTGAGGCAGAGAGCACTATTGCTTCCATCTGGGCCGACGTGCTCAAACTCGAACGTATCGGCCGCAATGACAATTTCTTTGAACTTGGCGGCCATTCTCTGCTGGCGGTGACGGTCATTGAGCGCATGCGCGAGGCGGGATTGACGTTGGATGTGCGTGCGCTCTTTGCCTCGCCAACTTTGAAAGGTTTGGCGGAAACCGCAGGAGGAGAAACCCGGGCCATTGCTGTGCCTCCCAATCTCATTCCGGCGGGCTGCACGGAGATCACACCAGCCATGCTGCCCCTGGTTAGCCTGAGCCAGAGCGACATTGAAAAAATCTCGGCCGGCGTACCCGGTGGGGCCGCAAATATTCAGGACATCTATCCCTTGGCGCCACTGCAGGAAGGCATTCTTTTTCACCACCGATTGATTAAAGAAGGTGATGTTTACCTGACCGGAACATTGCTTGCGATCGAAAGCCGTGAAGATCTGGAACGGCACTTGAAAGCAGTACAGACAGTCATTGACCGCCACGATATTCTGCGGACCGGGATTGCCTGGGAAGGCTTGCCGGAGCCGGTGCAGGTGGTGTGGCGCAAGGCGCAGATAAAAGTGGAACAGACCACATTCGATCCTGTCGCGGGTGATATCGCACAACAGTTGCTTGCTCGTTTCAGTCCCAGGCACTACCGGCTCGATGTCCGCTACGCGCCATTGTGGCGTCTGTTCATCGCGGAAGATGTTCCCAATCATCGCTGGGTCCTCCTTGACTTGATGCATCACATGCTCGTTGACCACCTGACCCTGCAAATCTTGCAGCAGGAGATTCAGGCCCTCGTGCAAGGCAAGTCAGCGCAGCTCCTGCCTCCGCTGCCATTCCGCAACTTTGTGGCACAGACACGACTTGGAATAACTCGTGAAGAACATGAAGCCTTCTTCACTCGCATGCTGGGGGATGTGGATGAGCCCACAGCGCCGTTTGGACTAACCAACGTGCAAGGTGACGGCGCCGCCACCAAGGAAGGCCATCGCAGAGTTGATTCGGAATTGTTCCTGCGGTTGCGTGCTCAGGCTCGAACCATAGGTGTAAGTGTGGCAAGTATGTGCCATCTGGCATGGGCCCTTGTTCTGGCCCGGACATCGGGACGCGACGATGTGGTTTTCGGCACGGTAATGTTTGGCCGAATGCAGGGAGGCGAGGGTTCCGATCGCGCGCTGGGTATCTTCATTAACACCCTTCCGTTGCGAATAAAGTCAGGAGATGACAAGGTGGGAGAGAGCGTGCGCAACACACATGCATTGCTCTCGCAATTGCTCAGGCATGAGCATGCGTCCCTCGGGCTGGCGCAACGCTGCAGTTCAATACGGCCGCCAGCGCCGCTCTTTACTTCCATTTTGAATTACCGCCACACGACTTCCGATAGTAGGGATTCTGAAACTGGCGGCAAAGCAGCAGAGACATGGGCCGGCTGGAAGGTTTTGGGAGTGGAGGACCGCAATAACTATCCATTCGCGCTTTCGGTTAACGATTTCGTCGAAGGCCTGGGGTTCGATGTAAAGGTAGATGAATCTATTGATGCGCAACAGGTGTGCGATTGGATGCACACAGCACTGGAATCGCTCACAGATACATTGGAGTCGAATCCTTCCACCCCGGTTCGAAGAGTAGAGGTATTGCCTTCCAGAGCACGCGAGCAGCTTGTCCATGGCTGGAACCTGACAGAAGCGGAATATCCAGAGAATGCCTGCCTTCATCGCCTGTTCGAAAAGCAGGTGGAAAAAACGCCAGAGTTGCGGGCTGTGGCGTCACAAGGGAAGAGCTTGAGTTACCAGGAATTGAACCGGCACGCCAATCAACTGGGACATTACTTGAGAAATCTGGGAGTCGGGCCTGACGTCCGCGTAGGCATCTGCATGAAACGCACCGTGGAGATGATCATGGGTGTGCTGGCGATCATGAAGGCCGGGGGGGCCTATGTACCGCTGGATCCCGCGTATCCCGAAGAACGGCTGCGCTACATGATGGAGGACGCGGGAATATTGATTGTGCTGACGCAAAAAGAACTGGAGTCGAGACTCCGCACCGGCGGAATGTGGCTGCTTTGCGTGGATGAAGTGGAGGAGATGGCGAGAATCGCGCAAGAGAGCCAGCAGAACCCTGAGCCAGTCACTGCAATGGAGAATCTGGCCTATGTGATCTATACATCAGGGTCCACTGGTAAAAGCAAGGGAGTCGGGATTGAACACCGGCAGTTGTCCAACTACGTGAACGGAATTTTGAAAGAGCTGAGAGAAGTTGGGCTGAGCGAAGGCTCAAAATACGCGACGGTCTCAACATTGTCGGCCGACCTGGGAAACACGGTAATCTATCCGTCTTTGGTGAGCGGAGGAGAGCTGCACGTGATCGACGAAGATCACGTGATGGATGGAGAGCGGCTGGGAGAGTATTTTGAGCGCGAGCAGATCGACTGCCTGAAGATTGTCCCTTCGCATCTGCAGGGCTTGAGAGCG
>DASUBD010000417.1:0-9440 GCA_035763445.1 Candidatus Angelobacter sp. | reverse complement strand
CATATCCGGCATGGACGCATCGCGGGCTGTGAGGTTCGGAAGTCCAAAGCGAGTCTCAACCAATTTGAGCACGGCAGTGTAGTCCATGGGCGTGTGCGAAACGAAGTTCTTCTTTGCAAACGGCGAAACCAGGAACATTGGAACACGGAATCCGGTAAAGGTGAAGTCGCCGGGAGTATGGACCGTTGTTCCTGTGTTTAGGTTTGGCGGTATTCCATCGGGATTCGGCACAGGCATAGGAGGTACATGGTCATAGACACCACCACCCTCGTCGTAGGTCTGGATGAACACTGAATCTTTCCATGATGGGCTGTTCATTAAGGCCGTTATCAATTTCTCAGAGAATTGTGCGCCCACCTGGATGTTGCCCGTGGGGTGCTCGTCTACTGAGCTGGGTGTGGATCCATTGGTATCCTCAACGCCGGTTTCAATGTACGCCACTTGCGGAAGTGTTCCGTTCTGCACGTCAGTGAAATACTGGCTCAGAGGCACCACGTTGGCGCTATGCGTCTTGGAATACACGAAGAAGGAGAAGTAAGTATTCTTGCCCCCTTCGTAAATTTTCCAGCTGATGTGTGCATTGTCCATCAATTCAAAGATGGTCTTTGCCGTCAGCTGCCGCGTGGGAGGAACAATCCAGCCTTGCGAAGTTGCTGCCATCCAGTACATCCGGTTGGGCGTGGTTCGCGTGGGCGCGGGTGAAAAGAACTTGTCAGACATGGCAAAGTTTGTGGCCATGAAATAGTAGAACGGTATGTCAGTCTCGTCGTAGAAGCCCATCGCGCGCCTGCCGGTGAAATCCGTAAACCCTGGTAGCCCGGCTTGGGCTTCGTCGAATGCGAAGTGCCCCTGTACGAAGGCAAAACCGTCCATCGGGAAGGAGCTGGTGGAACCAGGCTGTTCCAGATTCCATGAGCGATGCGTTTCGTTCCATGAGGGCGTCATGTTCTCAGAACACACGCTGCCCATGTGGAAAGCATCAATCGGAGGGCCTGGCTTACCAGTGGCTGGATTGAATCCTGACGTGGCCACCCCTGCGGGCGTCTTGTTCGGTCCCCACGTATCTACTTCCTGCGGCAGCGGCGGATTTTGCTCAGCGCGGTAAAGATTGATCTGGCCGAAATAGCTGTCAAAGGACCGGTTTTCCTGCATGAACAGGATAATGTGGTTAATGGAGTTTAAGCTTGCAGCTTGCGGCGTGGGGGTTGGCGAGGGGTTTCCTCCTCCTCCAATGCCCTGGCAGCCGGCTAAAAGCATAACCGCTGCACATGAGCAGCTCAGAAGCAGCGCAGTTTTCATTCGTTTAAGCTGAATGTTCATCCTGATTCCCCATGGGCGTTTTGCTCTTCTTCGTGGGATGAGTGAAACGGAATAGCTGTTGGCGCGCTGCTCACAAAAAGTTTTCTTAACCGGGTGATTGCAGGCGACTTCCGGCAATCCAGAGTTGCTGGCCAGAGATGCTGGACGGCAACTCACCCTGCAAACCCCCCACACCCAATGTTGCGTCACGCTTTTTGCCCTTGTGACAAACGATTGCACATCCAGGTTGCGATCCAGGCAGCAAAGCGCTGCATCAGGCCACCCGGACGGGCAGAGGTTTGTCACAGCTATAATTCTTTCCGTATGAACCTGGAACAGAAGCTCACAGAACTGAAGCGCAGAGATACCCTGGCCGAGGCTGGCGGCGGTGAAGAGCGCCGGGCACGCCAGCACAAAGAAGGCAAAATGTCTGCCCGTGAACGGATCGAATTCCTTCTCGACGAGGGCAGCTTCGAGGAATTCGACAAGATGATCACCCACCGCTGTACTGACTTCGGAATGGGCGATCCGGCGCAGAAGGTCTATGGCGACGGCTTTGTCACCGGCTATGGGCGCATTGAAGGCAGACTGGTCTTTGTCTTTGCCCAGGATTTCACTGTTTTTGGAGGCTCGCTCTCTGAAGCCAATGCCGCCAAAATCGTCAAGATTATGGATATGGCCATGAGAGTGGGCGCGCCGGTCATCGGGCTCAATGACTCGGGGGGAGCGCGCATCCAGGAGGGTGTAATGTCACTGGCCGGGTACGCCGATATCTTCTTGCGCAACACACTGGCCAGCGGCGTGATTCCACAAATCTCTGCCATTATGGGGCCCTGCGCCGGTGGGGCCGTTTATTCCCCCGCAATTACAGATTTCATCCTGATGGTGGAGAAGACTTCCTACATGTTTGTCACCGGACCTGACGTCATCAAGACCGTGACCCATGAGGAGGTCACTAAAGAGCAGCTTGGCGGCGCGACCACGCACAATGAAACTTCCGGCGTAGCCCACTTTATGGCGCATGAGGATGCGGAGTGCCTCTCCATGATCCGCGAACTGCTCAGCTTTATTCCTTCCAATAACCTGGACGATGCGCCGCGGCGTGAGTGCTCCGACCCGATTGATCGCGCCGATCCTGAACTTGACACCACCGTACCGGCCGAATCCAGCCAGCCCTATGACATCAAGGACGTGATCAGCCGCGTGGTGGATGACAGCTACTTTTTTGAAGTCCACGAACACTATGCCAGGAACATTGTGGTTGGCTTTGCCCGGCTCAATGGCCGCCCTGTGGGCATCGTAGCCAATCAGCCTGCATTCCTGGCCGGCGTGCTCGACATTAATGCTTCCAGCAAGGGCGCGCGCTTTGTGCGGTTCTGTGATGCTTTTAATATTCCGCTTATCACCTTTGAGGATGTGCCGGGATTTCTGCCGGGCACGCAGCAGGAATATGGAGGCATCATCCGCCATGGCGCCAAATTGCTCTTCGCTTTTGCTGAAGCTACCGTTCCCAAGATGACGGTGATCACCCGCAAAGCTTATGGCGGCGCCTATTGCGTGATGTCATCCAAGCACATTCGTACAGACGTGAACTTTGCCTGGCCAACCGCCGAAATTGCGGTGATGGGCCCGGAGGGCGCAGTCAACATTGTCTATAAGCGTGAGCTGGAGCGCGCCGGCGCAGCCATGGAGCAGGTACGCAAAGAGAAGATTGAAGAATTCCGCGAGCGCTTTGCCAATCCTTATATCGCCGCCGAACGCGGCTATGTCGACGCCGTCATCCAGCCACGCGAGACGCGCAAGAAACTGATTGATGCGCTGGAGATGCTTCAGACTAAGAGAGACAAGAACCCGCCGAAGAAGCATGGGAATATACCGCTGTAGTTTTTTCTGAAATCCCGAGCAAAGCGAGGGATCGCTATCGCTTCCACACGCATAAGATCAGGATGTCTAAGTCATGCTCGAATACGAATGGGGCAAGCAGGCGTTCCAAAGATTTCCGGAACTGATTGAACGCTTCGATTCAGTGCAATCACCTTACGCATTGGGGTTTGAGCTGAGGGAGGCATTTGAGGACGCCTACAAAGATCCGCGCAATGAAGATCTGATCTCGAGGATTTATGACTATGCAAACTGGTGTGGCTCACAACCCGAAGGTAAAACTGCGGAAACCGATCTTGGCTCATGCATTTGTGTGTGCTTCTATGAGCATATTCCCGAGCTGCCGGCAGCTCTCGAAGACATGCCTCGCTGTTCTCGCGATCAGATGTCCTTCTCATGAAGGACATCTTCTCTTACATGGTAGGAGAAGAAGGTTTCGAACGCATTCTTCTTGCCTATGATCGAACCCGACAGCGCCACAAGAGATGACACTTGCCTTTCTTAGGGTAGCGATCCCTCGCTCCGCTCGGGATTTCAGAGAAAAGCTACGCGTGCGACAGTGACCGCCCCTGGATCTCTATATACACATTGATCAAACTCACCGCAGCAGGCGTAACACCCGGAATCCGCGACGCCTGGCCCAGCGTGCGTGGACGCACCCGCTGCAGTTTTTCATTCATCTCGCGCGAAAGACCGCTGACTTTGCCGTAATCGAACCACTCGGGGATCACGCGCTGCTCAGCCTTCTTCAGGCGCTCAATGGATTTCTTCTGCTGGTCGAGATAACCGGCATACTTGATTTCGGTCTCCACAGTCTTCATCTCATTGCGCGCGGCAGCAGAAGGGCTGAAGGGGTGATGTTGCAAAGAGGGCCCTTCCCTCAAGGACGTGTCATCCCGAACCGAAGCCGACGCGGTCCGATGTCCGTCCGAAATTGATGTATGCGGCGAAGGTGAGGGACCTGCTCCGCTGCGGTCTCCGGAAGCAGAAATCACATTGGTGTTTGAGAAACAATCAATTTCGGTAAAGAATTCCGGATAGCTCTCCCGCACCACAGCCGCCAGATCCTCAATCACTATTTCAGGCCGCCTCAGCAAGTGCGCCAAAGTCGACCCAAGCGCGCTGGCCAAACCATTGCCGTTTTCCGAATTCGGTTCTGTCGCTTCATCCTCATCAGCTGATGGCTTTCCCGCACTTTGCCGTGCCAGCCGCTCCTGCTGCGCTTTTTCAATCTTTTCCAGCATTTCCCCGGAGACGCGCGTCTTCTCCAGCAATGCACCAAGCTTCCTTGCCCTTTCCTGCTTAGCGAGATAGTCCGCCCAGGCTTGATCGCCGATCAAGCCCACGCGCCGGCCATGCGGAGTCAATCTTCGATCCGCATTGTCGATTCGCAAATGCAGCCGGAACTCGGCACGCGACGTAAACATCCGGTATGGCTCATTGGTCCCCTTGCTGATCAAATCATCAATCAGGATCGCCGTGTACGCCTCCGTGCGGTCCAGCATCAGCGGCGCTTCCCCCTTCACTTTTAAAGCCGAATTGATGCCAGCCATGATGCCCTGGCAGGCGGCTTCTTCATAACCAGATGTCCCGTTGATCTGCCCGGCCAGGAAAAGCCGCTCAATCTTCTTTACTTCCAGAGTGCGTTCCAGCTCGGTTGGATCAATCGAGTCATACTCAATGGCGTACCCTGGACGCAGCATCTCCGCCATCTCCAACCCTGGCACAGACTTGATCACTGCCAGTTGCACATCAATCGGCATGGACGTGCTCATGCCGTTCACATAAATCTCGTGCGTATCCAGCCCTTCCGGCTCCAGGAAAAGCTGGTGCGTCAGTTTGTCCGGGAACTTTACGATCTTGTCTTCGATGCTGGGGCAGTAGCGCGGCCCGATACTCTTGATCTGCCCCGAGTACATGGGGGAGCGATGTACGTTCTCGCGGATGATCCGGTGCGTCTCCTCGGTGGTAAACGCGATATAGCATGGCACCTGCTTCTGCGTAATCTTCTTGGTGCGAAAGCTAAAGGAGGTGGGATCGGCATCTCCGGGCTGGAGTTCAAAGCGCTTCCAGTCAATGCTGCGGCCATCCAGCCGTGGCGGCGTTCCCGTCTTCAGCCGGCAACCGCGCAGCCCCATCAGCTTGAGCGCCTCGCCCAGTAGCTGTGATGGCGGTTCACCACTGCGTCCCGCGGGATACGTCTGCTCGCCGCAGTGGATCAGACCATTCAGAAATGTTCCCGTCGTAATAATGACCGCTGCAGCACTGACGGCACGACCATCGCGAAGCTTGATCCCCCGCGCGACCTTTGAGACGTTCTCCTCCGTGTCTCCGTGTCTCCGTGGTAGGTGTTCAACAATCAGCTCCGCTACTTCCGCCTGCTTGATATGAAGATTCGGCTGGCTCTCCAGCACCTCGCGCATTTTCAACCGGTATTGCTGCTTATCGCACTGCGCTCTTGGCGACCACACGGCAGGCCCGCGGGAGGTATTCAGCAGCCGGAACTGAATCCCGACCGCGTCTGTTACTTCGCCCATGATCCCGCCGAGCGCGTCGACTTCCCGGACCAGATGTCCTTTGGCAATTCCCCCGACGGCAGGATTGCACGACATCTGCGCAATCAGGTCCACGTTAAGTGTGAAGAGAGCGGTTTTGAGCCCCATTCGGGCTGCTGCCATGGCGGCTTCACAGCCGGCGTGACCGGCGCCGACCACAACGACATCGTATTGTTCGGTGAACTTCAGCACAAACTTCTATTTTACAAGGCGAAAGAGTTTACCGCGAAATTGGCTGCAATACGCCATCAGCGTAACGAGTAGAGCAGCGCGCGGAGTTGCTCGAAGGGCGCCCTTTGCCTGCGGCGCGTGGCGAGTGGCCGTGGTGCTCTATTTGGCGTCGAGGCCCAACGTCCGTCCGGCGTTGTGGGCAAAGAACAGGACAAAGAGCAGCAGCAGCCCGATGTTGTCCAGTTCGTTGCCGAAGTACCTCCACATGGGGGAGCCAGAGGGCAGTACCCAGGTGCAGAGCAGCAGGTTAAGCATGAAGAGCACACCCACAATGGCGAATGGACGCACCCAGAATCCGAGGAGCATGGAAAGTCCAATCAGTAGTTCTGCCAGGCCGACGGCATATCCGGAAGACACCGGATGCTGCAGCGTGGCGCGCAGAAACGGCTTGTAAAAGCCGACCGCGGTGGAATCCAGCCATCCAGTGACGTAATGCTCGTAGCCGCCGTGGGCGAACTCATGGCCCATCAGCTTGTACTGGGCAAAAAACAGAAACATGATCCCCACGGCAATTCGCGCCAGGGCCATGCTTATGGAAGATATGCCGGTATCTTTAGCTGCAATCCTTCTCCGGGGAGTTTCGCGTCGCGAAGAAAGTCCTAAGGTCTGCATAGTCTGATCGCCTTTCGGTTTCGCTTACTGTTGTTTGAAGACCTTACCGTCTTTCATCACGAACTGCACTTGCTTCAAAACCTCAATGTTGCTGAGTGGATCGCCTGAGACCGCGATGATGTCGGCGTATGCACCCGGAGCAACGACTCCAATCTCACCCTGCATGTCGAGCAGGTCGGCCGCCCGGGATGTTGCCGCCTGAATGGCCTGCATGGGCGTCATGCCAAACTTGACCATGTAACTGAACTCATTGGCGATAGGCTCTGTCCAGGGAATGCCGCCCATATCCGTGCCGAAAGCGATTTTCACGCCTGCTTTCAGCGCCTTCTTGAAGGAAACTTCATGCTCCGCGGCGCGCTCGCGATCGCGTTTGCCGTCTAGAGTATCCGCCGGTGCCCAATCTAGGTAATAGACCGTCAGCGTAGGCACATACCAGGTGCCCTGCTTCAGCATTTGAGAAATCGCCGCGTCGTCCAGAGCCAGGCCGTGCTCAATGGAATCGCAACCACCATCCAGCGCGCGATGCAGACCGATGCCACTGTAAGCATGGCAGGCAACTTTGTGTTGCTGGCCATGAGCTTCGTCCGTGATGGCTTTCAGCTCTTCCGTGGTGAGTGTTGGCTGCGAGACCAGTTTGCCCTGCTTGTCCACCCAGGAGCGATGCGTCATGTAAACCTTGATCCAGTCCGCGCCGTTCTCCAGTTGCTCTCGAGCGATCTTTCGCAGCTCCACCGGCCCGTCTCCCAACTGCGCGCCGTGGGGAACCACGATGTCCGGGTTGTAACCTTCCAGTGGATAGCCGCCCGTCACCGAGATCGCCCGTGTGACCACAAACAGCCGCGGGCCGGGAATATATCCGGCGTTGATGGCTTCCTTAATGCCGACGTCGCCGTAACCTGCGCCTTCGGTTTCAACGTCGCGCAGCGTGGTGAATCCTTCTTCCAAAGCACGACGGGCAGAGACTGTGGCTCGCGCCGCCCTGAAAGCGACTGGATGCTTCAGAAGTTGAATGTCATATCCGCCCTCGGCCGGATCCTCGCCCTGGAGAAAAATGTGCGTGTGGGTGTCAATCAGACCTGGCAGAACTGTCACTTCAGAGCCAAAGTTGATAACCGTGGGCTGACCAGCGGGTATTCCCTCTCCGACACTCTGAATCCTGTTGCCGCGAATGAGAATCGTGACGTTGTGGCGCAACTCCGCTGACTTCCCGTCAATCAGGTTGGCCGCATGAATCACAACCGTTTTCTGGGACGAGGGTTGTTGCTGCTGGCCGAAGAGAGCTACGCTGAGCAAGGCGAAAAAGGCAAAGATCACGATTGGACGCGACAAGTGAGTTCCCTCCAAGGAAGCGAAAAAATAAAGCGGAATATGAATACGCTTCCAGTCGGCAATATGCAATGGTCGCGCGGCCGCCAAGCCATCGTCGGAACCACCGTCGGCACCTTGTGGGCCTTTCTTTCGATCTCTGTTGTTGGGGACTGCTACTTAACTACTCTAATTTCTTCGCATTACGATTGAAGATCAGTTCCGGCGGGCGCAACCTCTTTGGTGGCTATAAAAGTTGTAACCGATTTACAATAACAGAGATCAAAAACAAGGTAGCCCAATGTCATCATTGCCCCTGCCCATTGCCGCGTTCATTGCCGGCCTCGTCTCTTTTCTCTCACCCTGCGTGCTGCCGCTGGTGCCAGGTTACGTGTCTCTTATCTCAGGGGCAAGCGTGGAAGAACTCCAGTCCAAAGACCGTAAACTGCTGAATACAGTGCTCTTGCACTCAATCATGTTCATCCTGGGTTTCACCCTTGTGTTCGTGTGCCTGGGAGCGGCGGCCACCAGCATTGGTCATTTCATGAAGATTTACAAGAAGCAGCTCAGTTGGGTGGCGGGGACTGTGATTGTCATTCTGGGGCTGCATCTGACCGGAATCCTGAAAATCAAGGCGCTGTACGCAGATAAGCGTTTGCATGCGGCAGGCGGCGGCAAGTCGCCCATCGCGGCCTTTGTTGCAGGCTTTGCTTTCGCCTTCGGATGGACACCCTGCATCGGCCCCATTCTGGCAGTTATTCTGACGCTGGCGGGCAGCGCCGATTCGGTGCAGCGGGGCATTGTGCTGCTCTTTGTTTATTCGCTCGGACTGGCGGTGCCGTTCCTGCTGACATCCATTGGGATCAACGGCTTTCTCTCTTTTTATGGCAAGTTCCGCCGCCACCTGCAAAAGGTCGAGATCGGAAGCGGCGTTCTACTGATTCTCTGTGGCGTGCTGATTTTTACCCGGCACTTCACTCTGCTTTCCAGCTACCTGGGATTTCTTAATCGGTGGTTTACTCTGTGAGGTATTTGCGTGAATCGTAGTCTAATTTTCGTTGTTGGCGTGGTCCTTGTAATTACCAGTTTGTTGTTTTTGGGCAAGCGGATGTCTCAAAGTGGCAATGGCCAGGCGTCCGCGAATGGCTCTGCCCAGCCGATCAACCCGCCGGTTTCAAATCAGGCAAAGTCCGGACCGGAAGTCGGCAGCATGGCTCCAGATTTCGATCTGAAAGTGCTCGATGGCAACGGCAAGACCATGAAGCTCTCATCCCTGCGCGGCAAGGCCGTGATCGTGGACTTCTGGGCCACCTACTGCGGTCCCTGCAAAATCGAGATGCCCTGGTTTGTTGAGTTGCAGAACAAATATGGCCAGGATGGTCTCCAGATTGTCGGCGTTGCGGAAGACGACGCCGGCGAGAAGGCAATCTCAGACTTCACCCATAAAATGGGCATCAACTATCCCATTCTCATCGGGACGGAAAAAGTTGCAGATCTTTATGGTGGGCTGGATGGGCTGCCGACCACGTTCTTTCTTGATCGCTCCGGCAAGATCAT
>DASUBD010000416.1:0-3312 GCA_035763445.1 Candidatus Angelobacter sp. | reverse complement strand
GCCGATCCCTTATTGGCAGAAATCTCCAGAAAACCTGTGCTGCCCAGGATCGCGAACAACTCTCCCGCTTGTCCGGTTGAATAACTGATATTCAGCTTCGTTATCTCGGCTTTTCCAGCTGTAATCTTAAATGCTTGCGAGGAGCCGTCGAAAAGCTGCGGCACATCCGCCGGTGTGAAGTTGGTGATGAGGTTCCCAAATTTATCTGTTTTAAGGACCACGCCTTTCCATGAACCGGCCCCTGCTGCCTTTGGCTTGGGCGCGGCGAAGCGCACGTAATCCGTGATCTCTTCTCCGAACTTCAACGCGTCCACACCCTTGCTCAAGTATGCTGCCACCGGGGCAAACACGTCCCGTCCGTGGAACGTATTGCTGACAGGCTGGCGGAAATAATGTTCCGCCGTAATATGTCGGACGGAAAGGCGTTCTTCTCGTTCATACACCAGTGACAGAACGCCATTATCCGGGGCCACGAAAACGTACTGGCCGGCCGTGACCACGATGGGACGCCGCTGTCCTCCAACTCCCGGATCTACCACCACCACATGGACAGTGTCCTTGGGGAAATAACTGTATGCCTGGGCGATCGCAATTGCGCCGTCGAGGATGTCAAAGGACTGGACAGCATTTGTAATGTCAACAAGTTGTGCGGCCGGGTTGATGCTGTACACCACGCCTTTCATCACTCCCACGTAGTGTTCGGTCAAACCGAAATCGGTGGTGAATGTGATCATTCGTTGAACAGGCACTATTGTTCTTCTCCTTAAAACTATGGATGGGATGGGGCGAAGGTATCGCCTCCTTTGACAATAAGTCAAGTTAACCTATGGGAAAAGGTCTCACGCGTAACACTGAACCAATGGCCATCCAGTCACTCTGCCTATAGAGCACGTCCTCCATGCTGTTCCAAATCCGGAAATTTTTCTTCCCTTGGGATATGTCGCATCCATGCTCGGTTAACGTGTGTGGCAGGTTGTACTGAAGACTTCGATGCACATGGGACCTCTTCCGCAACACGTAGCCACCGGCATTATCTGCGCGTGGATCTGTCATGCGAGCTTACGCGCCTGGAAACGCAAGCGATGTTCCAGGGCGACCAGGTAGGTTCCTGAGCCTTCTTATCCGAGCGACGCCTCTGAGTGGTGTCCATCACCATACGGGCGCCGCTTTTGTAACAATTCCGCACACAGTAGGCCTTCAGCCGATTGCCCTCTCATCCACCGTGAGAGGCTGACAAACGAAATTCCAGGCCGGTCTGAATCCGGCGGCGAGATCTTTCTTAAGCGGGGTATCAAAATGGCGAGTGCGATGCGGGCTGTTTCTCGGCAGGACTATTCACCTTCAGGTCTTTCTCTCCTGATCGTGGACGATGACAGCTGGACAAGAGAATCATGCAAGAGTGTGGCAGAAAAAATGGGTTTTGTAGTTCAGGCCGCTGACAGTGCGGTAGCTGGATTGATGCAGTTGGCTGCTTTCCCGGCAAACGTGGTGCTGCTGGACCTTCGTCAGGCGGAAACCGAAACCTTGCAACTCCTGGCCCGGATCAAACGGTTGCAACCTTCCGCTGAACTGATCGTAGTTGGTTCGCAGGCGAAATCTGAAGTGTCGCCCGCCGTGAATGGCAGCGTGTTTGAGTTCCTGCGTAAGCCTTTCAACACAGAAGATTTCAAGAGCGTGATGGAAAGGACCGCTGCATACGTGCATGTTCGTGGCGAAGGCGCCGGCTCGGGATCTTACGCGAATGGCAATGGCTTCACCTCCTTTGTCAGCCAGTCTCCTGAAATGCAGAAACTTCTTCGCATCGTCTCCAAGGTTGGCTCCAGCCGCCAGCCTGTTCTGATTGTTGGCGAGAACGGTACAGGAAAGGAAAAACTGGCCCGCGCGATTCACGCTGCCGGCGCTCTGCCTGGAGCAGCGTTTGTTCCGGTGGATTGCTCCTCTCCCACCAGGGCCTTGATTGATGCAGAATTGTTCGCCATGGAGCGGCCCGGCGGCAGCACCATTTTCCTGGATGAAGTTTCTGAACTTCCGCTTGAACTTCAGGGCAAGCTCGTTCGTGCTTTGCAGGATCGCGAGGTCCGCGTTGCCGGGAGAAACCTGCCGTTGCCCTTTGATGTTCGTCTCATCGCCTCAACCAGGGTGGATCTGGAGCCAATGTCGCGCGTGGGGACCTTCCGCCGCGATCTTTACTTGAGGCTGAACGTTGTCAGCTTGCGCTTGCCGCCGCTGCGGGAACGCCGCGAAGACATTCAGTTGCTCGCCAGGCACATTCTCAGCAAGGTCTCGGCTGAGACCGGCAAAAGCTACTCGATTTCTGAAGAAGCCATGAGGCTGTTGTTGCTTCATGAATGGCCGGGCAATGTTACGGAACTGGAAGGCAGCATTCAGCGCGCCGTCACCTTGAGTTCAACCCCCGTGCTGCAGCCGGAAGACTTTCCTTCCTATGGTCACTCCAGTTCCAACGGCTCGGGTTCAGGACTGAACATCAAGCTGGCAGAAATCATTCCCCTGGCAGAATTAGAGAAGAAGACGATTCTGATGACGCTGGAGCGCCTGAACGGTGACAAGATGGCCACTGCCCGTCTTCTCGGCATCGGCAAAACCACTCTCTATCGCAAGCTTAGAGAGTACGGCATCGCTGATCGCTGGGTCGCCCGCTCTCCCGGGCAATAAGTTCCTGCTCGAACGTATTATCAGAGAGGAGCGGATGTATGGCCGCTCCTCTCAAAATCTTTCACTCTCGGACCTCTCATCCCGGGCCGCGCTTTGGCCTGACCCCCGAAACGCTCTTTATTTGAAGACCACGGCGCTTCCGCTTCTGCTCGCAGCTCAAGCTAGGACGAATCTGTACCCCCGGAAAGGATTTTCAGCTCCAACACAAACTTTCCAGAAGTGAAACGCTTTACAACTCCCGTCTCCTTAGACAACTCCAACGTAAGTAGATGCTTCTGATTGTGAGTAGCTGGTTTCCCATGTTTCCCTGGTGGTGTCTTGCAATTGCAACGTTGTCGCAAATCTCTTCACGCACCATTGCTGGCCGCGCGTTCTCGCTATGACTTGCGGCTGCGCGTCGCCTCTCCTCAGCTTTCACCCTGAGCCATGAATTGTACAAACGTCAAAATGTGCCAGAGCGCAAGAGATGATGCTGTTTTTGACATCCCATGTTCCTTAGCACGTGTCTAACCCATTAACTTCACAAGCCGCTGTGCAATCGCAGACAGCAACAAGGTCAGAAGATGGCAACAACCCAGACGAATGTCATTCATCGTGATGTGACCAGCAATGTGCTTCAGTCAGAGGAAATATCCCGCC
>DASUBD010000415.1:0-3002 GCA_035763445.1 Candidatus Angelobacter sp. | reverse complement strand
CTCGTCCTGGGCGCTCGCGTGATCGGACCAGAGTTGGCAAAGGATCTCTGCACCCATTTCCTGAATGCGCGTTTCAGCGGCGAGGAACGCCATCGCCGCCGCCTCGACAAAATTGCTTTGATTGAACAACGCTATTGTCCGCAACCAACCCTCAAGGAGAAATGAGTCATGAATCCCGTTACCACGGTTGATAAAGAGAATCAGGTTGGAACAGCAGTAAAAAATCCGCTCTTGGAGCTGAAGAAGCTCGGCCAATCTGTCTGGTTGGACTACATTCGCCGCAACCTGATTACCAGCGGGGAGTTGAAGCGGCTGATCGATAATGACGGTCTCTGCGGTATCACTTCAAATCCTTCGATTTTCGAAAAAGCCATTGCCGGCAGCACAGATTACGCTGACCAGTTGGAACAACTGCGTTCCCAGAAGCTGAGCGCAGGCGAAATCTTTGAACGGCTTGCCATTCGTGACATTCAGGACTCCGCCGACATGCTCCGCCCGGTCTACCAGGCCACGAACCGCCGCGATGGCTATGTCAGTTTGGAAGTCTCACCCACCCTCGCGCGCAATACTCAGGAAAGTATTGAAGAGGCGTGCCGTCTCTGGAAGAGTGTTGGCCGTGAGAACATCATGATCAAAATTCCCGGGACGGATGAAGGTGTTCCTGCTGTTCGCCAGCTCACCAGTGAAGGCATCAACGTCAATATCACTCTGCTCTTTGCCCAGGAAGCTTACGTGAAAGTTGCCGACGCTTTTATGGCGGGCCTTGAAGACCGCCTCTCCCGCGGCGAGGACATCAGCAAACTCGCAAGCGTAGCCAGTTTTTTTGTCAGCCGCATTGACACCCTGGTGGACTCAACCATCCAGAACAATCTGAAATCGGAAACTGATACGCAGAAAAAGCAACTGCTCACCTCTCTGCAAGGCAAAGTCGCCATCGCGAATGCCAAAGAAGCCTACGAGAAATACGAGCAGATGATCGCGAGCCCGCGCTGGAAGGCCCTTGCCGCAAAAGGCGCTACAACCCAGCGTTTGCTCTGGGCCAGCACCAGCACCAAGAACCCTGCTTATCGTGACGTGCTCTACATTGAAGAACTCATCGGCCCCGATACCGTAAACACCATACCTCCTGCCACCATGGACGGATTTCGTGAGCACGGCCATGTGGCCCGCACCATTGACGCTGGACCCGACGAGGCGCACAAAATCATGAGCGACCTCGCGAAGGCGGGAATCTCCATGAAGCAGGTTACAGACAAGCTTCTGGACGATGCCATCAAGCTGTTTGACGAGGCCTTTAACAAGCTGCTCTCAGCCGTCGAGGAAAAAAAAACTTCAGCGGTAACCGCTAAGCCAAAAGTTCACTGCCAGACGTTCGATTTACCTCAGCAACTGCGTCAGGCAGTGGACGCCACTGTTGCTGATTGGAAAGCGAACGACAAAGTAAACCGCCTTTGGAAAGGCGATACGTCCCTCTGGACGAAAAATGGGGAAGACAAATGGCTGGGCTGGCTTCGCATAGCCCAGGAACACGCCAATGAATTGGGGCCATTGAGTACTTTTGCTCAGGATGTCGCGAAATCAAACTTCAAGCATGCTCTGCTCCTGGGAATGGGCGGTTCAAGTCTCTGTCCTGAAGTTCTGGCTCTCACCTTCGGCAAGCAGTCCGGTTATCCTCAGCTCCACATCCTCGACTCTACTGATCCGGCGCAGGTAAAATCGCGCGAAAAAGAAATTGATGTTCGCAACACCCTTTTCATCGTATCCAGTAAGTCCGGCAGCACCCTTGAACCCAACATCTTCAAGCAATACTTCTTTGATCTCACGGAAAAGACTGTTGGAAAAGGAGCCGGCAATCAGTTTGTAGCCATCACTGATCCCGGTTCAAAAATGCAACAGGTTGCTGAAACAGCATCATTCCGGCATATCTTCTTTGGTGAGCCCGGCATCGGAGGACGTTACTCTGCGCTTTCCAATTTCGGACTCGTGCCCGGCGCAGTCATGGGACTCGACCTGCATCGGTTCCTTGATCGCACTGACGAGATGATCCAGGCCTGCGCAGCCACGGTTCCCGCTGACCAGAACCCCGGCGTACTGCTGGGAGCGGCTCTGGGTACTCTGGCCAACATGGGCCGAAACAAGGTCACGATTGTTACGTCTCCAAAAATTCATGACCTTGGCGCCTGGCTGGAGCAGTTGCTGGCCGAGAGCACCGGCAAACAAGGCAAGGGTCTGATCCCGGTTGATCGTGAAAACCTGGGAGCTCCGGATGTATATGGGAACGACCGCGTATTCGTCTATCTCCGCCTGGCCAATGACAACAACGGCGCCCGGCAACAGCGACTCGACGCTCTCAAGCAGGCGGGCCAGCCTGTGATCACTATTGACATTACCGATATATATGACATCGGGCAGGAGTTCTTCCGCTGGGAGGTTGCAACTGCAGTCGCGGGTTCCCTTCTCGGCATCAATGCCTTTGACCAGCCGGACGTGGAAGCCAGCAAAGTGGCCACTCGGCAGCTCACCTCCGAATATGAAAAAAATGGCAAACTTCCCGCTGAGGCGCCGATACTCGAACAGGATGGCATCAAACTTTTTACCGATGACCGCAACGCCCAGAAGCTGCGCCAACTCGGCGGCAGCCAGCCCACGCTCTCTGGTTTGCTGCGCGCTCATCTCAATCAGCTAAATGCGGGAGACTACTGCGCCCTGCTCGGCTACATCGAGATGAATGCTGCGCATGAAGAAAAGCTGCAGGCCCTGCGGCACGCCATTCGCGACCGCAAGCGTGTCGCTACCTGTCTGGGATTTGGACCGCGATTCCTTCATTCGACGGGACAAGCGTACAAAGGCGGGCCTAACACCGGAGTTTTTCTCCAGATCACCTGTGACGATGCGGTGGATGTGCCGGTTCCCGGACAGAAATATACTTTTGGCGTGGTAAAAGCGGCGCAGGCGCGCGGTGATTTTCAGGTTCTGGCCGAGCGTGGACGCAGGGCATTGCG
>DASUBD010000414.1:0-5032 GCA_035763445.1 Candidatus Angelobacter sp. | reverse complement strand
CTCATGCAGCATCTGCCACGCGGACGATTTGGTAAGTGGGTAATTTGGTAAGTGGGGAATTGGAAATCCGGTCTGAATATCGGCTGCAAATCCGAATGTCAGGCCAAAATGAACAACGCTTCGCATGAGCGCGAAGCGTTGCAAATTACTCATTTACCCAATCATTTTGGTTGTTGCTGCGCCAGCTTGACCTTGGTGCTCTCCAGCTTCTTCTGCACGCGGGATACATCCTGCTGGTCGACATCAGCCGCGACTGACCGGCTCCATTCGTTGAGGGCGCGCTCCCAGTGCACGGCGGCCAGTTTGAGCTTGCCGGTCTTGGCGTAGAGCTCGCCCAGATGGTCCTGCACAGTGGCGTCATTAGGAGTCTTGTCAGCGGCGCGGCGGAGATTCTCTTCCGCTGCGTCATAGTTGCCCAGCCTGAAATAAGCCCAACCGAGCGAATCGAGGTACGCGCCATTTTGGGGATCCAGTTGGACGGCATGCTTGATAAGGTTCAGAGCTTCTTCCAGATGGGTGTTGCGGTCCGCAAGCATATAGCCGAGATAGTTCAGTGTCTGCGAGTTATTGGGATCAATCTGCAACACCTCACGAAATGCCTGCTCAGCCTGCTCATACTTCTTCTGACGCTCATAGACGGAGCCGAGCACAAATTGAATGTACTCTTTCTCCTCCGGCCGGGTGGCAATGGACTTGGCATGGGCCAGCGAATCTTCCGCTTCTTTCCAGCGCTTGATGCGCGCATAAATCTGGGATATCTGGATGTATGCGTCGCGGTCCTCGGGTCCCCCTTTGAGAACGGACTTGGCCATCTGGATGGCCTCGTCTGGCTTGCCGTCGTCCACTAACTGCAGGGCCATGGTCATCTTCAGATTTTTATCTTTGGGCAGCTTCTGTATGGCTTCGCGAGCGGTGCGGTCCGCGTCCGTCCACTGCTTCTGGTCACGATAGAGGTCGATCAGGTTCTGATAGCCGCGGGAGGCTTCATCGCCGCCCAACTCGGTAATTTTGCGATAGGTCTCAGCAGCCGTCATCGGTTTGCCGGCTTCACGATAAATGTTGCCCAGCCGCTCAAGAAACAGGGCACGATTGTTGCGCTCGCCAGAACTATAGTTTCCGTCAGGGGATGTGGTGCGCGTGACCAGCTTCTGCAGCGTGGCCGCGGCTTCATCATACTTCCCCTGCGCTTCCAGAATGATGGCCTCGTTGTAAGGAATCTCCAGTGAATCCTGGGAAACCGCCTCAGCCTTCTTGAGGTTTTCCATGGCAAGATCAAACTTGCCCTGGCGACGATAAATCTCAGAGATACGCAGTGAAGCCTGCCCGTCCTGCGGGTCCGCCTCCTGCACTGCCTGGTACTCGCTCAACGCGGCATCCAACTCTCCTGCGTTCGCCAAATTCTGTGCCAGGCCACGCATAGCGTCGACGTTTTCTCTGTCCATCTTCACCGCTTGCTTGTAAGCGGCAATGGCCTGCGTGTAATCTTTTTGCTGCTCGTAGGTGTAGCCCAAAGCCGCAAACATTTTTGAAGTGCGGTGCTCTGCCGGGACGGCATTCAGAACTTCCGCTGCCTTCTTGTTGTTCCCTTCCTCGTTGTACAGCAATGACAGGCTGGTGACCGCTTCCTCTGAACCGGGATCAAGGTTCATCGCGGTCCTGAACTCGGTTTCCGCGCCCTTGTAGTCTTTGTTCAATATATAAAGGCGTCCGAGCAGCAGATGATTATCTGAGTTCTTGGGCTCAATCTTCGCCAGCGCCTGGTACTGCTCAATCGCCAGCTTCAACACTTCACGCGACTGCGTACCTGCCTGCGTGTCACCCAAAGAATGCAAATAGACACGGCCCAGGAGCTTGTGCGCCAGAAGGTTGTTGGGATCACGCTTCAGGATGTCCTGCGCCTCGAGCACCGCGTCACGAATGCGTCCGGTGCGCGCGTAAAGCTCTGCGAGCTGCGCATTCAGGAAATCTGAAGATGGGTCCGCTTGAATCGCCAGCTTGTATTCCTCAATAGCCTTGGTGGCATAGTCTGAGCGCCCATACATCGCCATCATTTCTTCGTACATGTGTCCGAGGGAGAAATGATAGTAGGCTGTTGCGCGATCACGCTTGACGTTCGCCGCCGGCTGGGTGGCCTGCTGCACCGGCGCTGCTTGCGCAGCCCCTTGCGGTGCGGCCGGTTTTTTTTGTGTGGCGCCCTGTTGTGCAACCACGGGAACCGCTGCGAGCAGAAGGCCCAGGGAAAGAGTATGGATTTTGGACAGATTCATAAAGGAACCGAACAACCTCTTGTATTTGGATGCGGAGAAGCGCCCGGCGGAGGCTGTAAACATCCTCAGCTAATTTTAGCCCCGAACGCCGCTATTTCGCAGAAACTAAACATTTCTTCATTAGTGACGGAAGTGACGTATTCCGGTGAGCACCATGGCCAGCCCAAGCCGGTCGGCTGCGTCAATTACTTCCTGGTCGCGCATTGATCCGCCAGGCTGGATCACCGCCGTTGCGCCCGCCCTGGCAATCTCCTCAACCCCGTCAGGAAACGGAAAGAACGCATCTGATGCCGCCACCGTTCCCTGCAAAGGTAAGATCGCTTTCATGGCGCCAATCTTGCATGAATCCACGCGCGACATCTGGCCAGCGCCCACACCCACGGTCTGACCGTCGCGAGCGTAAACAATCGCATTTGATTTCACATGCTTGCATACCTTCCAGGCAAACATCAGCGCCCGCGTTTCCTGGTCAGTGGGTTTGCGTTTGGAAACCACCTTCAAATCGCTGCCGGACAACGGGCGGACATCTGTATCTTGTACCAGCATGCCGCCTGAGACTGGTTTGAGCGCGTACTTCGGTTGGATTTCTTTAACTTCCACAAGTCGCAAATTTTTCTTCGCGCCGAACCTCGCCAGGGCCTGCGCGTCAAATCCGGGAGCTGCAATCGCCTCCACAAATAGCTTGGCCATTTCTTCCGCGGTGGCTCCATCCAGCACCCGGTTCACGCCAATAACGCCTCCGTACGCCGAGACCGGATCTGTTTCCAGAGCTCGAAGGTATGCCTCGCGAAGAGTTGCGCCTATTGCTGCGCCGGCAGGATTCGTATGCTTGATGATGGCGCAGGCTATCTCATCAAAGTCCTGGGCCAGGTCCCACGCCGCCTGGAGATCAACAATATTGTTGTAGGAAAGCTCTTTGCCCTGAAGCTGCCGGCTGTTGGCCAAGCCGCCGGACGATCCGTCAGAATACATGGCCGCGCGCTGGTGAGGATTCTCCCCGTAGCGCAGGTCCATCACCTTATTCAATGAGAAGCGCAAACTCGCGGGAAAGGCGCTTTCGCCTTGTGCCATCTGAAACTCCTGCCCTGTTCCATCCAATAGAATACCGGCGAGGGTTGACGAGATTGCACTGTCATAAGCAGCAGTGGTTGTAAACGCTTTCTGGGCGAAGCGCCAACGGGTTGCCAGGCTCAACTCGCCCCCGGATTGCTCCATCTCCTGCACAATGGAACCGTAGTCGCCGGGAGAGGTCACAATGGCCACATCGCGGAAGTTCTTGGCCGCGGAGCGCACCATCGACGGCCCGCCGATATCAATGTTCTCAATCAGTTCATCAAAGCTCACGCCCGGCTTGGCAGCCGTCTTCTCAAAGGCGTAAAGATTCACCACCACCATATCGATCGGCTGGATGCCATGCTCGCGCGCTGCAGCCACATGCGTGGCATTCGAGCGCACATGCAAAATGCCGCCATGAACTTTTGGGTGCAGAGTCTTCACCCGGCCATCCATCATCTCGGGGAAACCGGTAAGTTCAGCAATATCTTTCACGCCGACTCCGGAGTCGCGCAGCAGTTTTGCTGTGCCTCCTGTGGAAAACAGCTCCACGTTCATCCCGGCCAGTTTTTTGGCGAACTCAACAATTCCGGCCTTATCAGTAACGCTCAGAATGGCACGCTGAATTTTGGGCATTCAATTCCTCTTCCAAAGAGTGGAAGAGGATACGTTAACAGGCGTGGGAAAGGGAGTTCAAACATGGAGTTGTGGTTCTCTGCGTTACCACACTAAGGACGAAGCCGGCTTGCGCGCTGAGCCCGCTGCAGCAGGAGCTTGAATGAGCTCGCGCCACGAATCTGTTTGGAGCGAAGGCGACTGAAAGATTAGGTTTTTGGTTTCGCCTTCAGCTTTACCTTACTGCCCTGCATCTCGATGGAGTATTCCACAGTCTGGCAACCGTATTGTTTGCGGATCTCGGTAGTTTTCTGCTGAACGAACTTCTTGAAGGAATCAAGGTTGGCTGAGTTTTTTTCGCCGGCTTTGGTACGGGCCTGCGACAAAGCATGGAACAAAGCTTCCACATTCTTATTTTCGGACTTGGCATCAGAACAGGCGATGCTGAACGGCTTATTTTCTTCTTCCAGTATGGCGCCGTGATGCTTGATGGCTTTTTCCGCCTCGTGCTGCTCATGATCCCGCAGGCCCTGTATTCCCAGGTAAGCGTCCTGGGGACGGCGGTAGCCCTCTTCCTTGATCTGCAACTTCTGCTGCCACAAGGAGTTATAGAGGGCAAAGCGCTGCTGAAGGGTGCTGTAACGGAAACGCTGGGTATAATTCATGCGGCTTCCGTCAGAGAATTTTTTCAGCAGGTTTTTGACTTTCCATTCGATTTCGGCCGGCGGCTTTTTGGAACCACCGCCGAAAAAAATGTCGTACTCAACTTTTAACCGGCGCAGATGGTCTTCCAGCACCGAAAGTTCATCATCAATGGTCAAAGCAGAGTACCTTTCCGGGGTCGCACTTCCAAGGGGAGCAGATTGGGCTAAATATACCACTTCAGGGGGAGGGATTAAGAGTTCCCAAAGTACAGGCAGAGTTGTGCTTTGGTTTTGCATCATATAACGGGATATGGCGGGTAAGACTGTGTCTAAAAATCAAATCCGGATAGTCATTGCAGACGACCATGCCGTTCTGCGCGAGTCGCTCGCTTCCTTGTTGGCGACGGAAGAAGATTTTACGGTGGAAGCCCGTGCCGCAAACGGACAGGAGGC
>DASUBD010000413.1:0-3075 GCA_035763445.1 Candidatus Angelobacter sp. | reverse complement strand
CATGAAGCCGCATCGCAGGCAAAAAGGCTGGCTGAGCGCAACCGGGTTCCACTCAGTATCTGCTACATAGATGTCGACAACTTCAAAGCCATCAACGACCGTTTTGGTCATAATGCCGGTGATCGCGTTCTTGCCGTGGCTGCCGCTACCATCGCCGGCGCTTTGCGCCCCAGTGATGTTGTGGCCCGCATGGGTGGTGACGAATTCGCCGTTTTGCTGCCTGGCGCACACCGGGATGATGCTGCCGGAATCATGCGCCGGGTGGGGGACCAGCTTCAGCATGCCATGCGCCGGAACAAGTGGCCGGTTACATGCAGTATTGGAATAGCCAGTTTTGCTCCGCCGCTCGCCTCAGTGGCGGAAATGCTCGCGGAAGCCGACAAGGCAATGTACGTGCAAAAGAAAAGAGGCCGTGAGCCTCTTGATGAATGTGATGTTGTCACTTAAATATCTGGATCAGCTCCAGCCAGCTTGCCGCTGAAGTTTCCCCGTTGCTGACATGCCCGGCTTTCAGGCAGTTGCAATGTGATGCTCGCGTGCCGGAAGGGTCCGCAGGCGAATTGAAAATGCTGTTATGGCAGCGCCGCTGACCAGCGCATACACGCACGTGGCACGGAGTACCAGGATCAGGTTTTGTTCTGCAGCCAATCCGATATAGATACCAAAAATGGCTGATCCCACACCTGCGGTCATCAACAGCCATTCATGCTGGACTTGCTGCCGCAAGGTTACCGCAATCACAATTTCGGATATGCCGGCGAGAAACGTCGCGCATGCAATCATATACACGACCTCTGCAAGCGTCAGGCCAGGAATAAGCAGCACCATCGCGCCGACAGCAGAAATTGCTGTCCCATCCACCAGCAAGGCCCAGTTCACGCAGGTGAAGGAGTGAATGGAAGCCAGAGCAGTCAAAACACCACATGTGAGGGCAAACAGCCCAAACAGTAACGCCAGTAATGCGAAGGGTATTTCACGTATGAGCGGCACCGGGAAAAACGGGTCCAGGGCAAGGATCGCAAGCCCAAAAGTGATTGCCAGGACTCCACGCACCAGGAGCAGCCACCAGTTTTTCCTGAGTAAATCAATCATTCGGCCCCTTTTGTCAGTTGTTCGCTTTTCAGCGGCTGACATTTACCTCTCCGAACGTATCTAGTCTCACTCCTGTTTGCTTCCTTATCTGTGATTTGCATCACGCGCCACTGTCAATTTTTGCAGGGCCCTGATGGGACGCGCCAACTTGCGCCTAAGCCTTTTCTGGAGCAGACTATTGGATATGCACTCGGGAGGCATTTAGCTCATGAGTGGCAGTGCAATTCGGATGCACTCGAAGGACACAAGCTCACCGGATTTTCGCGCTCTCTTCGAATCCGCCCCCGGCCTTTATCTGGTTCTTACGCCGGAGTTGCAGATTCTCGCCGTGAGCGATGCTTACCTGCAGGCGACCATGACCACGCGGGAGCAGATCACCGGCAATTACCTGTTTGACGTCTTCCCTGACAATCCTGCTGAAAAATCGGCGACTGGGGTAAAGAACCTGAATGCCTCGCTTCATCGGGTCCTTGAAACCGGCTCTCCTGACGTGATGCCGATCCAGGAATACGACATCCGCCGTCCGGAAAATCAGGGTGGAGGTTTTGAGGAACGTCATTGGAGCGCAGTTAACTCACCGGTCCTGGGCGGCGATGGGAAGGTCCGTTACATCATCCATTCGGTGGAAGATGTGACGGCAAAGACCCAGGTCGAAAGTCGTTTCCGCAAGTTACTGGAGGCAGCACCGGACGCGATTTTTGAGGTTGATGAACAGGGACGGATTGTTTTGTTGAATGAGACCGCGGAAAAGATGTTCGGCTATAGCCGGCAGGAACTAAAGTGGCTCAGCATTGAGGTGCTGGTTCCGGAGGCTGCACGCGGAGGACATGTCCACCATCGCGCCACCTACGCCGAACATCCTCAAACCAGGCCTATGGGAACCGGCCGGCAACTGAAGGCGCAAAGGAAGGACGGAAGCCTCTTTCCTGTTGAGATAAGCCTGAGCCCGAATCCAAGTGAAAGCGGGCTGCACGTGATCGCAGTGGTCCGCGATATTACCGAGCGCAAGCAGATTGAAGAGCGGATGCGCGCCGTTCGCGAACAGTACACAGCTGAATTGGCCACCAAGAATGAACAGTTGCAGATCCGTAACCGGGAGGTAGAACGAGCAAACCGCCTGAAGAGTGAGTTCCTGGCCAGCATGAGCCACGAGTTGCGGACGCCGTTGCATACCATTATCGGTTTTTCAGAACTCATGCTGGAAGAAGGCGACGGGCCGCTGGATCCGAAATACAAGCGGTTCATCGGGCATATCGTCCAGGATTCCCGCCATCTCCTGGAACTCATCAACGGAATTCTCGACTTGAGCAAGATTGAGGCCGGTAAGCTTGAGCTCCAATGGGGGAGCTTTGAATTTAGTGAATGCCTGACGGAAGTACTTACGGCAATACGGCCCCAGGCTGAAATGAAAGAAATCCGCCTGATTGATCAAATCAATCACCGTCCTCTCATCCGCGCCGACCGGGTAAGGGTCAAGGAGATTCTTTACAATCTCCTGAGCAATGCCCTCAAATTCACCTCGCGTGGCGGCCTGATCTGGGTTGAATCAAGCATGGAGGGCGACTACCTGAAAGTGACGGTTGGCGACACCGGGATGGGGATTGCCCCTGAAGAACATAACGCCATCTTTGAGAATTTTTATCAGGCGAGTGATACCACCCAGGGCGTGCGTGAAGGCACCGGACTTGGACTGGCAATCACAAGAAAGTTGGTTGAGCTGCACAGCGGAACCATCTGGGTTGAAAGCCAAAAGGGGCAGGGCAGCCGGTTTATTTTTACCCTCCCTCTCATAGGTGAGGTTTCGCACAGCTGAGTTCAGACAAAGCATGCTCTCTGAGCAAATCAACCTATGAAGCAAATTCTCATCGTCGAAGACAAGGCCACAAGCCGCGAGCTATTGCGGGCCGTGCTGGAAAGACAAGGCTACGGTGTGATTGAAGCCAAAGACGGAGAAGAAGCGCTTCAACAGCTCAGAACTGCGAC
>DASUBD010000412.1:0-11996 GCA_035763445.1 Candidatus Angelobacter sp. | reverse complement strand
GCGCCCAGCGCCTCATAAAACTTGAGCGCCGGCTCATTCCACTCCAGCACCATCCAGCGAATTCCGTAGCAGTTCTCGCGAATGGCAATTTCCGCCAGATGCTGCAGGAGCGCCTTTCCGATCCCCTTGCCGCGCATCTTTGGCAGTACGAAGAGGTCTTCCAGATAAAGTCCCGCCTGGCCGCGCCAGGTGGAGTAGTTGTAAAAGAAGAATGCAAACCCAGCCGGCTGGTCGTCCCACTCAGCAATTACACACCTGTACTTCGGTTCGGGGCCAAAGCCGTCACGCAAAAGGTCCTGCTCAGTCGCGATCACTGCCTTGGGCTCGCGCTCATATTCGGCCAGCCCGCGAATGAAATCGAGAATGACTGGGACGTCTGCTGCGATGGCATTACGAATCGAGAGCATGGAATCAAAGATACCTTGCACTTTATTTTCGCTGACAAGGACTGATCAGGGCAATTTCCGCGCAGAGTTTGAGGCTCTAATGAATGATTTGTACTAATCCGGGCGCATTTTTTGTGGCAAAAGCACTCACGCACTTGCCTTCAACTTCTGCACGGCCTCGTCTTCCGCCTGGTAATTGAATGGCGCAAACCAGACCTGCTGCGGAGGATTGGCGCGCTCCCAGGGAATCGTGCGGCGAATTCCTTCCTCGATTGAAATCAGTTCTTTATATCCAAGTTCCTGGCGAATGTGCGCCGCTGTAGCAATAAACTGTTGCTCAATCCTGCGCGGGAACAGAAGATGCTGGGGCGTTTTTTCGCGTGGCAGCACCACAAAGTCACCTTTCCAACCCACCTCCCGCGCAATTTTTTGTGCCCAGTCGAGTTCGCTGAAGCTCTCTTCTTCGCAGATGTTGTAAATGCGTCCAGCTGCCTTTTCTGAAGTGGCAGCCAGTGCAATCGCATTTCCCACGTTTTCAGAGAACCCGCGCGGAGTGTGCCAGGCGGCCATATCGTCAGAAAACAAGATGAAGGGACGCCGATCATCCATTCTCTTGAGAAGATGGTAAAAGCGGTGAATGTAATCTCCCGGACCGTAGACCATGGGTAGTCGCAGGACGGTGGCGGGAAGCTGGAGGTCACCCAGAACTGTCTCTTCAACCTTAATCTTTTCGTACTGGTCGTCGAAATAGCCGAGAATGTTTATCAATCCCTGCAGCTCTTCCTTGCTGTACTGGGACCGCGTCCGGAGTTCTGAGTCCTCAGTCAAGGGCACCGGCTGCGGTGGGCCGGCTTCTGTTCCACGAAGTATCCCCATGGCCCGGTACACATCCATGCTGCTCAGGACCACGATGCGTCCGGTAATGCCGCGGAAGACATCCATCAGGCGTTGCGCCTGGCGTTTTGAGCCGGTGATGAAGTCCACCACCACATCGAAATTCCCGCGCTGGAACTCGGGACGGAAGTTTTCCAGCTGCTTGTGATCGCCAATGATCTGTTGCGATCCCGCCGGCAATGCCGTTTTACCACGATGAAATATTGTGACTTCATGTCCGGCGTCTTTGAGAAACATGGCAGTCGACCGGCCCGTAAAGCCGGTTCCACCGATGAGAAGGATTTTCATGCGAAAAGCTCCTGACCTGCTCGGGGCCGAGGAAAACGTTAAGATGCGGGGGTGATCTCTTCCGAGGGTGTTTCAGCCTCGGCCTCTGCGGCTTCCGCTTCAACGGCACGCCGCTTCTTCTTTGGCTGCTCGGGCTGAGGCGGCTCGTGTGCAGGATCGTAGTAGAGGATTCTGCCGCACGAGCTGCAGGTGATCATCTGCTCGTTCGTCTTAAGTTCCTGCCAGATTTGCGGCCGCAGCATCACGTAGCAGGCTTGGCATTTGGAATCGCGCGCCTCAGCGATTGCAGACTTGCGCTGGCGCATTACGCGGTCATAGTGAGCCAGTGATGAATCGGTGACCTCACGCCGCAGCGCATCGCGTTGCTGGTTCAACCCGGCCAGCAGCTTTTCGTCCTCAGCAGTGCGGGTACGGGCTTCAGCTTTTTCTTTCTCGACTTCAGCCGCTTCCTGTTTCAAATCCGCTTCTGCTGCTTTGAGACTTTTCTCGTCTGCTTCCAGAGAGATCATCAACTCCAGAATCTTGTCTTCACAGCCGCTGATCTGCTTTTCCGCGAACTCCACCTCATGCATGAGGGCGCGGTACTCGTCGTTGGTTTTTACGCTGGAGGATTGTTCACGATACTTGATGATCTTCTGCTGGAAACTCTGGATATCAGCTTCATGCTTCCGGCGGGTCGACTCATTGTTCTTTATGGCTGCCTTGGCCTTTTCTACTGCTGCCTTATCATCAGACAGCTTGGCTTCAATGGCGGCGACTTTCCTGGGGAGGGCTGCAATTTCCTCGGTCAACCGGGTGATTTCCCGGTCCACTTTCTCGAGTTCAATCAGCTTTTCAAGATCATGATTCATCGTAGGTAACTGCTTTAATTCTAGCACGCGGAAACAGGGCCCCGCGGGTATGTGCATGCCCTGAGAGGCCCGGAATACGCCGCCATTTAAGCCAATGATTAGGTTTTTCCACCGATTGCGGCCTCTACTTGCGGTGCTTAGAGTCGATGCAGGATGGTCGTGGAAGTCACAAGACTGCTGCTGGGCGTGCTGATCGCGGTGTTTCACCGGCCACTGGCCAATACGATCATGCAGCATGAGCGCGCGCTGGACATGTTTTTCCGCCAGCGAGGCTTTCGCTTCCCGGCACCTCCCAGCGACACAACGGCACAGAATCTTTACTTCGTGATCGGTATCTTTATCTGCCTCTTTGAGGCAGGCAAGATCTGGATGACGATGAGCTATTAGTTCCCCTTGCAGTATGTTGCAAGGAACCTGAACACATCATTCGCCCACACTGAACTGCCCATGTATGTAAAGCTGTGGCCTCCCTGCGCGTCCTGCCCAAATGCAGGATAGATCTTCACTTCAGCCACCTTGCCGTTCCTGCGCATAGCGTCGGCAAGCACGCTGCTGGGCCTGAGATCGTAATCATTCGCCGCCTGGAAAAAGAAGATTGGCGCCTTTGCGTTGCTCACGGCCCGGATCATGACCGACTGCAACTGAGGAGCCAGGGCCCAGCTTTTGGCGCCCCCTGAAGCATCCACTGCGGCGCAGTAGGACTCTTTTTCGGCTCCCAGCACCGTCTCAATCCCCCCAAAGGAATTGCCCATCACCGCAATCTGGTTTTTTGCCACAAAGTTCTGTTTCCGCAACCATGTAAGTCCGGCAAGCTGGTCGTTGAGGTGGTCGGTCTCCAGCAATCGGACCATCGTAGTTGCTGCGGCATTCACTCCATCTTTCTTCCACACGGCTTTGATCTCGTTCTCAATGTAGTGACCTGCATCTGCGCTCAGGCCCTGGCCTCGCCGCCACGGGGCAAAGAATACCCATCCATGTTTAGCAAAAAGAGGCCCCAGCTGATCGAAGGATTCCTGGCTCAACATCCCGGGAGCGCTTCCATGGTTGTACAAGACCGCCGGAAAGGGACCTTTGCCCGCAGGCTTGTACAAGACCCCGTGCAGAATGAGGTTGCCGCTGGGAAATGTGACCACACCTGCAGATGGAGAGGCCAAAGCAAATGCGGTCAAGAAAGCAAGCAGCCAGCCGGATCTCGACATGGCGGGCAATTTTACTCCACTAAAATTCGAGAGTTGAACCGCAATAAAAAGGGCGCTGCGTTTCCGCAGCGCCTATGCCTGGGACTTTTTTTACTTCACTTTCTCCTCTGCCTTGCACCCGAGGAGCCGGAACCTGCTGCTGCGGGAACTCCCTCAACCGGCTGCTTGTGGTAATTGGGGAACTCCGGACGTTTGGCCACTGGCAGCGGATTTTTCTTCAACCCGTCCATCACCAGCTGTACCGCTTTTTCCAGTTGCGGATCGCGCCCGGTCATGAAGTCATGGGGGGTGATCTCTTCTTCCACGTCCGGATCGACGCCATGGTTCTCCACATCCCACTGTCCGTTACGGTTGTAGAACGCCACGCGCGGCGCGGTGACTGAGCCGCCATCCATCAGCTGGGGATAATCATAGATTCCCACCAGACCGCCCCACGTCCTCTTGCCTACGAGCGGTCCGAGTTTGGCGTCACGGAAGTACCAGGGCAGAGCGTCGCCACCCGAACCGGCATATTCGTTGATGATCATGGTCTTGGGGCCGAAGATGGCGCCTTCCGGCGTGGTGAAATCTTTGCCTTCGCGCGTCATCCAGTAATTAGCCAGCGGACGACGGAGATAATCGATTACATAGTCCGCAGCCGCGCCTCCGCCGTTGAAGCGTTCGTCGATCACCGCCGCATCACGGCCCACCTGGGCAAAGAAGTACCGGTTGAACGATGTGTAACCGCCAAAACCGGTGTCGGGCAGGTAGACATAAGCTACACGGCCGTCGGTCATTTTGTTTACTTTTTCCAGATTTGAATAGATCCAGGCACGATTGCGCAGAGGCGTTTCGTTGTCGACGGGCACAACGGTTACGTTGCGAGCGCCTTTGCCATCCGGCGATGGACCGACCTTCAAGACGATTGATTTGTCCGCTGTCCCGGCAAAGAGTTCAAAGACCTCGTCTGTTCCCTTGAGCTCACGCCCGTTCACTGCCAGCAGGTAGTCGCCCTCATTCACGTTCACGCCCGGCTGGGTCAGCGGCGCGCGAAGCTGCGGGTTCCAGTTTTCGCCTTCGTAGATGTGCTGGAAACGATAGCGGCCGTGGTCAATGGTGTAATCAGCGCCCAGCAGGCCGACTTTGCCTTCATCAGAAGGCGGATCGAGAGGAGTGCGAATATACATGTGGCCCACGGTGAGTTCGCCCAGCATTTCTGAGAGCAGATAGCTGAAATCGATACGATCGCCAACATTCTCGAGAAATGGCTCGTAATGGGCTCGAGTCTGCGCCAGGTTGAGGCCGTGGAGATTGGGATCGTAGAAGAAGTCGCGCTCAATGCGCCAGACTTCGTTGTACTCCTGCTTCCACTCGGCGCGCGGGTCTACCAGTACTTCCATGTCCTCCAGCTTCAACGGCGGTGCCATCTTGGCCGCCGCCATTGGCCCGGCCCCTTCCGGTGGAGCCGTGGCTGAGCTGATGAACCATTTCTTCTTGCGCTGCGGACCCTTGCTGTAGAGCAGCTTCTTGCCATCGAACGAGACCTTGAGATCGCCAATGCCTTCCATCACCTTTTCCGGCTTGCGCGAAGTCAGGTCAAAGCGCCAGAGCGTGGTTTCCGGTGGACCGCCGAAGCGCGGAGTGGCCGGATCTTCCATGAGGAAAATCGTTCCCGCTTTTCCGGCAACCAGCGCCCCGTAGTTGCGAGGCGGGATGGGCAACGCCAGGATACGCTGGCTGATGTTCTCCGGGTCGATCTTGACCATCACAGCTTCGGCTTTGGCAGCCCGGGACGGCTTGGCATCGGCGGCTTTGGCCTTTTGTTCAGGATTCATCGGCTCCTGCTCGCCCTCAGCCTTCGCCTCAGCAGATTTGTCTGTGTCCGGCTTGGTTTCATCGGCGGCTTTCTCTTCATCGCTTTCCGGCGCCAGTGGTGATGGCTGATCTTTGCGCAGGACAATCAGATAGGCGCTGCGGGTCACGGGACGGTTGAAGCTGGAAAGATCAAGCCAGCCGGTGGTCGGACCAACATCAGTACTGGCCGTGAAATAGAGATACTGCCCTTTCTTGTCCCACGCTGGAAATTGAGCGTCGCTCAGTCCATCCGTCAACTGTAGAACTTTTCCCTGCTCCAGCGAATAGGCACAGATCGCGTTCATGTGGCTGGGAAGCTGCTTGCTGTAGGCGATCCAGCGGCTGTCCGGAGACCAGAGAGGCTCCATGGTGCGCTGCGGCAAATCATAACTTGTAGTGTCAACCTTGACCGGGACCGGCTTGGCCAAATCGATATACCAGAGGTTCAGCCGTTTGTCGGTATAGGCAATCTTCTTGCTGTCCGGCGACCAGACGGGATCGTAGTAGAACGATGCGGGTGTGCCGAGAGAGATCTTTTTGGCTTCGCCCAGTCCATCAGGGCTCTTGATGAAGAGTTGATACTCGCCCGATTCATCGGAGAAGTAGGCGACGGATTTGCCGTCCGGCGACCACGCTGGATCGCGGTCCATCACTCCAGGAGTGTTGGTGAGGTTACGGACATCACCTTTTTCCGCCGGCGCGGTCAGGATTTCACCGTGCGCCTCAAACACCGCACGAGCGCCGCTGGGAGAGAGGTTCGCGGCAACAATCTCATTTTCAACTTTCTTGAAATGGCGTCGCGCGTTGGGCAGATCAGCCGGTACTGTGACTGAGACTGTCTTGGCCTTACCGGTGCTCAGATCATAAAGACCAAGCGAGCCGAACTGCTCATACACAATGGCTCCCGGGCCAGCAGAAGCAGATTTGATATCCGAGGTCTCCGGCAACAACTCTTCGACCTTTTTTGTCTTCACGTCATATGCGTAAAGACTGAAGGGCCCGGTGCGGTCAGACAAAAAATAGACCTTGTTACCCACCCACATCGGCGTGCCGTCGTTTGAGCCATCGCGGGGAACTTTTTCAATCCCGTAGTCTGTCAGGTTGGCAATCCAGATATGCGACGCCTTGCCACCCCGATAGCGTTTCCATCCAATGGCCGCGAGACGCCGGTTGTTGTCTGTGGGCACGTAGGCGATGTGCTTGCCATCAGCTGAATACGACCCGAATTCCGCCATGGGCAGCGGCAACTCGTGTGGCAGGCCGCCTTCCAGAGAAACGGTGAAGAGCCGGTTGAAACGCGAATAGCTGTTGCGCCCGGAGCGGAAGAGAACCTGCTTGCCGTCTGGAGTCCATCCCACAACTTCATCGATGCCCGGATGGTGCGTGAGCCTGCGCGGAACTCCGCCTTCGGCGGGCATGACATACACATCTACGTTCCCGTCGTAATCGCCAGTGAAAGCGATCATGCTGCCATCAGGTGAGAAGACGGGATTTCTCTTGGTGCCGCTTCCGCTGGTGAGCAGATGAGCCTCACCGCCATCGCGCGAGACGATCCACAGATCGCCCGCATACGCGAACGCAATGTGCGTCTTGGATAGCGTTGGCGTCTGCAGCAGCAGCGGCCCGCTGGCTTCGGCTGGAACGGTCAGGAAAACAGCACTAAGCAGGAATGAGAGTGAAAAGAAGAACTTCTTCATACGCACCACCGAGGAGAGATGTCGTCCGGGAACTTGCAAAGTTATCATCTAATTGCAGCGGAGAACAAGGGAACAGAGAGCATTTTTCCAAGCCCCGAGCGTAGCGAGGCAGCCCTATGACATGAAGAGTGTTAAGGAAATAATGATCTTTTCCTGGCGCTCGAGATTGCAGTTTAAGCTGACCTGCGTACACCAATCTGTGCCCGACTCAGAGCTTCTCCAGCAGTACTGCCACATGCGCAATTGCGGCATTGTCCGTTCCCATGCCTTCAGGAGTTTTGGCTTTGATTCCAACCTGATCGGGCCTGATCCCCAGCAATTCTGCCACGTGCTTTTGGATTTTTGCGCTGTGAGGGCCAATCTTCGGTTCTGCCAGGATCAGCGTGGAATCAACGTTTGAAATCGCATAGCCGGCGCGCTTGACCTGTTTCAATGCTTCTTCCAGGAAGATAGCCGAATCGGCGCTTTTCCATTTCGGGTCCGACGGAGGAAAGTAGCTGCCGATATCACCGGCAGCCACGGCGCCAAGCAATGCGTCAGTGATGGCATGGAGAAGCACATCACCGTCCGAGTGGCCGGCGAGACCTTTATTGTGGGGAAGCTCGACACCCCCGATCTTCAGGGGAACGCCTGCTTGAAATTCGTGCGAGTCCCAGCCGTAGCCTATACGCATGGAAAGACCTTACCGCTGATGAACGCTGCTAATAATGATTTCCTGAATGTCATTGGGAGGCTCCCGCGCGCTGAGACTTGAATCGTTTTCGGGTGTTGTCGTACGCCAAACGACGAACCTGAGCTTTTGGGCCGAAATTAAGGATTAGCCCAACTTCCAGTTTGGTGGCTCTGAGATAGTTCAGCAACAGTGCTTCATGTGCAATGGAAATTGCCTCTGCTGTTTTGAGTTCGAGCAGGACGCTGCGATTAACAACCGCGTCGGCACGGAAATCCCCCACGTTCTTGCCTCGGAAGAAAACCGGCACCGCTACTTCAGCCTCGACGCGCAGACCCTTCGCTAAGAGAGCAAGCTGGAGTGAGTTTCGATAGACAGACTCAAGGAACCCATAGCCAAGCTCGTTGTATACCTCATAAAAGATTCCGATAATCGCTTCACTTAAGTCAGAATGTTTGTAGCTGAAGTTGACAGTCATAGGAATCAGGTAAATCAGCGTTCCTCAGCGGTAAGGTTTTTATCCTGCCAGATTCGGTGTCTTGCGTTCTGCCTGGCCCAGCAAGAACTCCGCCAATTCCATATCAGCCGGCGTAGTGATCTTGATGTTCCGGGCTGAGCCCATCACCACCCACACGCTCTCTCCCAGGCGCTCGACGAGCGAAGCTTCATCGGTGCCGGTGAAGCCGTCGGCAATGGCACTGTCAAAAGCGCGTTTGATGAGTTCGTAGCGGAAGCCCTGGGGTGTCTGGGCTTGCACCACGCGTTCGCGCGGGATGGTGGAGGTGATGATTGCGCCTTCGGCAGCGCGCTCCACCTGTTTAATTGTATCCACTGCGGGTAAGCCGGCGATGGCGGCGCCGTGCTTCTCCACCTCATGGATCACTGCGGCGATGATCTCATCATCGACGAACGGGCGCACGGCATCGTGCACTAATACAACGTCGTCGGGGGCTGATTGGAGGCTGGCGAGAGCATTGGCCACCGAATCCTGGCGGTGCTCGCCGCCTTCCACCAGCGTCACCTTTGCGGCGATCTTTTCCTGTTCCAGGCGGTGTTTGAAGTGCTCTATCTCGTTTTTTCGCAGCGCCACTACGATATGTGTGACCTGCTTGTTACGCGCGAAAACACGAAGTGTGTGGACCAGAATGGGTGTGCCATTGAGCTCAAAAAACTGTTTGCTGGGCGTACCTTTGCCCGCGGGCGCCATGCGGGTGCCGAGTCCGGCTGCCGGGATGATGACAAACACTTTCATCAGGGTTCAAAAGTATAGCAACTTTAACGGTCCAGTACCTGGCCCGGGTATTGCGAAATCAGATCTCTCGTTCAGCCCTGATCAGCAGGTTGCGCGTGGCTCGAATTCCACTCGTGCTTGAGTAATCCAAAGAGCGCTTCATCTACTGGCCTGCCCTGAATGAGATAGTGTTCCCGTAGCAAACCCTCCTGGTGGAAGCCAAGTTTCGTAAGGACGCGACATGAAGCGCGGTTCTCAACATGCACGAAGGCAATCAATTTGCGCAGCGAGGTTTCGCGAAAAATTTTTCCGATGAGAAGTGATACTGCAGCCGTAGCCATGCCCTTTCCCTGGTGAGACTCGGCAATGCCATAACCAATCTCGGCATAACCCATCGAATGACTTATGTTCTTGAGTGACAAGGTGCCGGCCAGTTCGTTTTCCCATTTCACAAACCACCGATAGCTTTGGAATTTCCGGAGATCGGCCAATTCTAAGCCTTCCTTTTCAAGCATTCGCGCAATTTCCTCCTCGGTCATGTTACGCAGAGGATTGTGACGGATGGAGAGCGTCTGGTTACGCCATTCGATAAACACGTTGAGATACGCGGGCTGGTAGGAGACGAGTTCCATGTGGTCCAGAAAGTTTGCGCCACGGAGTTCGCGGTTGGCAACAGCGGGCGTTTTATCATTAAAGCGATGATTGATAAGGTGCGCAGATTCATCGGCCGGCAGGGGCTGACATCACCCGGCGATCGGGTCGCCGTCGCCGTATCCGGTGGAGCAGACTCGGTGGCGCTGCTGCGAGTACTTTTGGATTTGCGTACAGATCTGGGGATTGTGGTTGCCGTAACCCACTTTCATCACGGCATTCGTGGCCCTGAAGCTGATGCCGACTCCAGGTTCGTAACTCAGCTGGCAGCGGGCCTGAACCTCGAATTCTACGCCGGATCCGGCAATGCAATCCTTTATGCGCGCGAGAAGGGCATGAGCCTTGAAACCGCTGCTCGCGACTTGCGACATCAATGGTTCGCTAAGCTGCTTGCCAACGGCAAAGCTGACAAAATTGCCACCGGACATACTCTTGATGATCAGGCGGAGACGGTCCTCATGCGAGTGCTGCGTGGAACGGGAGCGAAGGGGCTGGCTGGAATTTCGCCCCTTCATGCAGAAAAGCGCCTGGTGAGGCCCTTGCTGGAGATGACCCGGAAGGAAATCGAAGAGTATCTCCTTCACCTTAAGCAGCCTTGGCGAGAGGATTCCAGCAACCAGGATCTGGTTCATACGCGAAACCGCATTCGCCATCAGCTGTTACCGGTGCTGGAGCGTGATTTCAATCCCCAGATTCGGCGAACCCTGGCGGACCTGGCAGAGGTAGCGCAGGCCGAAGCAGAGTATTGGCGCGGCGCAGTAGCGGAACTGCTACCGCGGGTGCTCCGGACGGGTAAGCCCAGTAGGGGCGGTCGTTCAAAGAGCGGCGATGCCTCAGCTACCTGGTCGCTGGAGCTTGCCGCCATGAGGACGCTTCCGGAGGCGCTGCAACGGCATGTCCTGCATTACATGGCATCACAACTCGGGGTGACCTTTGAGTTCAAGCACATCCAACAGCTCGCAGAAAGCATTGGAGAGGGAAAATCTGGGAAACGACTGGCTCTCCCCGGCGGAGTCACTGCCATCCGTACATTTCGCGAGCTGCAGTTCAGCAGGTCTGGAGCCGCTGAACCAGACGAAGGCTATACCTGCCGCCTCGGGGTACCCGGACAGGTCGATGTTGGCCGGCTTGGTTCCCGCTTTCGGGCGCGTGTGATCGCGGGCGGTGACCTGGCATTATCGAGATATAATTCAGCATCGCTTCTGGAGCGTGCCCTGCTTCAATCGGAGTTGATTGTAAGGAACTGGCGCGCGGGGGACCGCTTCTTTCCAGCTCATTCCCGGTCTCCAAAAAAAGTAAAGCAACTGCTGCAACCGGGCTGTCTGGGCCATGCCCTTGCGCCCGCTGAACGGAAAGCCTGGCCAGTAATCGAAAGCGCAGGGCAAATCGTATGGATGAGAGGCTTCCCGCTGCCTGAAGCGTTCACATACCGCGGCGGCGATGCAGTCCTGATTGAAGAAATTCAAACCATCTCTGGGGTGGAATAAGTGAGCAGCACCTTAGCGCAGGAATACCCGCGAGTTGTCTTATCGGCTGACCAGATCAGGAAGCGTATACAGGAGATGGCTCGGCGCATTGCCAGCGATTATCAGGGTAAGACTATCTATGTGGTCGGAATGATGGAAAACGGCTTTGTTTTCATGGCCGATCTGGTTCGTGAACTTGCTCTGCCAGTGGTCTGCCAGTTCGTCAAAGGGGAGCGCAAGGAATCAAATCCAGCAACAATGGAGATTTTTTACAGCCCTGAGATCGACGTCCAGGGCCAGGACGTGCTCCTGGTGGAAACCTTGATCCAATCCGGGGTCACAAGCGAGTTTCTCATGCGCAACCTGATGGGCCGCGGGGCCAGAAGTGTGAAACTGGCTGTTCTTCTGGACAAGCAGACCTCACGGCGGGTTTCCCTCCAGCCCGATTACTTTGGTTTTCTGATCAATGACAGTTTTGTCGTAGGCTATGGTTTGGGGGCACCCCATTTGGGCCGCAATTTGCCCTATATTGCAGCAAAGTCATGATCCGGCAGGGGTTGCGGATTAAGCGCTTTTACTGCCTCCTTGCGCACCGGAAGCGTTATAGAATTGGTTGAGGCGCAAGGTTCTGGAGCATCCGGAACATAATAGGCATCTAATAAATCGTGTAGTCTGACCGAAAGGTTAGGGAGCGCGAACTTTTTTTGCGTCTGAAACGTCTGTATTAAAAGTGCATATTAGCAAACGGCTGGGCCTGCGGCCGGGTGTCGCGGGAAAGAAATTAGGAGTACCTGAGTGAATTCAACAGTCAAAACGGTGGTCTTGTGGGT
>DASUBD010000411.1:0-29244 GCA_035763445.1 Candidatus Angelobacter sp. | reverse complement strand
TGCCGATTGTGCGGCGGGAGGCAATGGAACAACATCCCCAGGTACGGCAGGTCTTGTTGAGGCTGGCCGGCCGCATTACCGCGCAAGATATGCGGCAGATGAATTACGCAGTGGACGGCGAGAAAAAAGACGCAGCCGAGGTGGTGAAAAACTTCATACAAGCAAAGAAGCTCAAGTGAGCTCGCTCAGCCACGCCGAAAAAAGGCTCTCTTTCGAGTTCATAACAAAGCTGATCAACCTTGTCTCGTGACTTGCTTGCTATTGTTTTTTCTCTGCGGCTTTTCCGGCTTGGGCGGTAACGCTCTCCGCAACCTCCACGGTTGCGTTTGCCGTGCCGATCAGTCCAGTCGAGTTGTCGCGTACGCCCACCCGGAGGAAATATTTTCCGGCAGGGAGTTCAACCTGCTGTTCGCAGGGGAAAAAGCTGCTCATCACCTTTGTGTAAGCCTCAGGCCTGAGACTTCCAGCCAGCTTTCGGCCTTCACTCTTGACCGGCTTGTCCATGTCTTTCACCGAGTATGCGCGAATTGCGCAAGTCAGGTCCACGCGCTGTAGACCCTTGTCGTCGATCTGGAAGTTGAGCGCCTTGGGATCGATAGCGTACTGGACCACCAGCTTATTCTGCGTTTTGTCTGATGGAGGCGTCAGGTGCGCCTGAAAGGGCAGACCGGTGGCAATGGGCCAGTCCGGGGTCATCGCCTGATCAAGTTCCTGGTCCTGGCGTGACGGATTGGCCTGCGCCACAGCTTCGCGGTCTACGGCAAAATAGCCGGCGCGATACTGCAGCTTGATTCCCGAACGATTGCTCTTCAAACGGATATTACGGAACTGGCTGTTCCAGTTCTTGTTTTCGGGATAGTAACCAAGCGTGTAATAGGTGGAACCATCGTTCACGCTTTCCCGGATTTCTTTGTCGAGGTCGTTACGATTGTAGAAAGCGCGACCGCCGGTTTTCTCCGCTAAATCATTCATGGTTGTATGTGAGGCAAGTAAAACATCAGAATCACCATTCATGCTCGCGCCCATGCTGCCACTCAGGGTTGCATTGCCTACATTTCCGCCGGCCATCGGATTCGGATCACTGCCCACGCTGTAAATGGTGTTGTTGCTGATACCACGTGCATCCACCGGATAGACAGCAACCTGCGCATCGCTGAGAAGGCTGCCGGTAACAGCAATGTCATTCCCGTAGTGGCGTTCAACTTGGTCAGAACGCATGCTAATGCCGTTCAGCACGATGTCAAACGGGAAGGTCTCAGAAATCCAGATAAGATTTTTTCTGCCCGGATAGCCCGCCAGTGTGCGCGCGAGCGAGTTCAGGGCAGTGAGTGTGTAGGTAACTCGGAAATCATTTTTTGCCACGCTCTGCTCTGCTTCAAATCCTGAGAGCTGATTTGCCAGCCCCGGAACTGAGGCTATCAGGTCGGCAGCCACAGAGCCCATTGGCGTGACCGCAGGCGAGGTCCCGTTTGGGTTGTTGAGCAGGTGCGACGATTTGCTTTTAATGCTGAGCGCCGCCTTCTTCAACAATTCAGGATCGGTGGTGAAATCCTGCACCAGTCGCAATTTCGTGCCCAGCAGATAGACGGCCATGGGCTCGTTCTCCGGCAAGCTCTGCAAGACTTTGATCATGGAGTCGCGCGCAAATGCCTGGTTGGGCGAGTTTGTATTCAGCGCGTCGAGCAGCAGGATATTGAGTGCCCCGTTGGGCTTATAGAGTGGCAGGTTGTTGTACGTATTTGGCGGCAGAATCGGCGCCTGCAGGGTGCTGGCGCGCGGCTCAGGATGCTGGAAACTGAAAGTGCTGATCTTTTGTGGTTTTCCATCTTCTACCAGACTGAAATCTTCCGGCTTCAGGTCCGTTATCGGCTCTCCCTTGCTGTTTCTGGCAACCACGTCCACTACCACCATGCGGGTTTTTACCTTCAAAACCGGCGGCGCGGACTGTGGCTGCGACGAATTGGGCGCCGCAGCCGGTTGTTGTGCCAGGACAGCATACGGGAGCAGAACAAACATCGATAAGATTGAAAACAGAGTTGATTTGAGCATGGGTGTGGTTCTCATCAGCGGATCACGCAATTAGTATCTGAGGTTAACTTTTCCGAAAAACGAGAGTTGACGTGGACATAGTAACCACATTTCAGCAGATTCTCTCAACTTTCTTGGCCCAATCTCGCCGCGAATTCTTTGCCTTAGTTTTTTCTTATCCCAGCAAAATCTCGCTGCTTTCGCCCAGAGGTCACAGAGGTACACTTTGGCGGCACTCGTGCGAGCGTGCCGGGTGCTTCTAAAATGCTTGTGTGACCATTACGCAAAAATCCGAGCTCTACCGGCTGCTCCCGTCCGTAGATGAGGTACTGCACAGCACGGAGTTAAAGCCGCTACTCGAACGCGAGACGCATCATGCTGTGGCCGAGGCGGTAAGAACGGTGCTGGCGCGCTTGAGAGACGAGATTTCCGGGACACGCCTAGCCTCGAGCGAAGCAGTAACGCTTGTGTTGGCAGGACTGCCCGATGCCATTGAGAGGCAGCTTCGCTCTGCCATGGAATTTTCATTGCAGCATGTCATCAATGCCACCGGCGTAGTCCTGCATACTAATCTCGGACGCGCTCCTCTGGCGCAATCGGCCCTGCAGAGGATCAGCGATGTTGCCGGACGCTATACCAACCTTGAATTCGATATCGGCGCCGGGCAGCGCGGAAAACGAGACGTACACGTGGAGCAGCTCTTCTCCAGAATCCTCAATCAGGATGGAGTAAGCGGCACGCGCACGGTGGTGGTGAATAATTGCGCGGCTGCCGTAATGCTGGCTCTCAACACACTGGCCGAAGGTGGCGAGGTAATCGTCTCCCGGGGCGAACTGGTTGAAATTGGCGGCTCTTTCCGTGTGCCGGACGTGATGACCAAATCCGGAGCTCGCCTGCGAGAAGTGGGGACCACCAACCGAACCCGCATTGAAGACTATGAGCGCGCCATCAACGACAACACCCGGCTGCTCCTGCGTGTGCATCGTTCCAACTTCGCCATCATCGGCTTTACCGAGCAGCCCACGCTGGAAGAACTGTGTGAACTGGGCCACAAGCACAACATACCCGTGATGGAAGACCTCGGCGGAGGCGCGTTGCTGCCGCTGCGCAGTCTTGGCGTGAATGAAAGCGGAGTGGCAGACAGTTTGCGCGCCGGCGTGGACCTTGTGACCTACAGCGGAGACAAGATGCTGGGCGGCCCGCAAGCGGGAATGCTCACCGGCCGCGAGGACCTGGTCCGGCGCGTCCGTTCCAATCCGTTGTTCCGCGCATTGCGCGTGGACAAGCTGATCTATGCGGCTCTGCAGGCCACGCTCATGGAATACGTCCGGCAGAACCATGATGCCATTCCATTTGTGCTCATGTTGCGCATTCCAGCCGGGGAGATTCGCAAACGCGCAGAGCGTATGGTTGAGAAGCTTGCCCAGGCATTACACCTGAAGGCTGAGATCGTTGCGGGTGAATCGCTTGTCGGCGGAGGCTCCGCGCCCACTTCAACCTTGCCGACGTTCTTGATTGCCGTCACCGCACAATCACTCAGTGCAGACCAAGTGGCCGAACGCCTGCGTTTGGGAACCCCGGCAATTGTGGCGCGCGTGGAAGAAGGCCGCGTTCTGCTCGACCTGAGGACTGTGTTTGAAGATCAAGATGAACTGCTTGGGAATGCGTTGAGGAAGCTTGGTTCGTAGGTAACTAGCCTGGAATTAGCAGTAAATCATTTTGAGCCGCATGGCCACCATTTACACCATTGGACATTCCACGCGTGATCTGGCGGAGTTTTCCCGCGTGTTGCAGGAGCACGAGATTCGACTGCTGGAAGATATCCGCGCTTTTCCTATGTCAAGGCGCTTTCCTCATTTCAATCGTGAGCATCTGGAGCTTTGGCTTCCAGAAATTGGTTGCGATTACGTCTGGGAAAAAGACCTGGGTGGCAGGCGAAACAAGCAGATGCCGCGCGAAGAATCGCCCAATGTCGCGCTCCGCAATGATTCGTTTCGCAATTACGCCGATTACATGCTCTCTGCCAAATTCCAAAATGCCACTGCGCGATTAATTGAGCGCGCAGAAAAGCAGCGCACGGCAATCATGTGCGCCGAGCTGTTGTACTTTCGCTGTCACCGCATGCTGGTTTCTGACTACCTTGTGAGTCAGGGGCACAAGGTGCTCCACGTCCAGGATGAGAAACCGCCGAAAGAACACGCGCTCACGCGAGATGGCCGAATTGTGGACGGGAAGCTGGTCTATCGCGGCGATTACCTGCTCTAAAAATTCCTGCAAGCCGTAACAGGCACGACGTTCTACTCTCAACGGAGAAGAACGTATGAACGGACGATTTGCGCTCGCCCTTACGGCAGCGGTGTTCTTTGCGGGTTTTGCCATCTTCTTCCAGCCCAACGACGTTTCCGCCGGCTCTCCCGCCAACGGAAGTTCTCAACTTCAAATCATTGGCAAAGACGGTAAGCCAGCAGGCTTCATACCTCTGCGGCACACCACCGTCAAGACTGAGATCAGCGGCTTTGTGGCACGGACGGAAGTTACCCAGGAGTTTGAAAACGTACTCACGAATCCTGTGGAAGCCATCTATGTCTTTCCGCTTCCGCATGATGGCGCAGTTGACGGCATGACCATGAAAGTCGGCGATCGCGAGATACAAGCCGTTATCAAGGAACGGGATGAGGCGCGCAAGATCTATGAGGCCGCGCGCAACGCGGGCCACACGGCGGCGCTTCTGGACCAGGAGCGGCCCAATATCTTTACTCAGTCTGTCGCGAATATTCCTCCGAACAGCAAAGTCGAAGTTACGCTGTATGTGCTGGAACTGCTGAAGTACGAGGGCGGAACGTATGAATTTTCGTTCCCCACGGTTGTAGGTCCGCGTTATATTCCCGGAGCCGCCGTGAACACCCCAGATCGCGGAACCATGCCAGATACCAACCAGGTTCCGGACGCTTCACACATCAGCCCACCGGTCGCGGGTATGCACACCTCAGATGCACATGCGGGCCATGACATTTCATTTGACGTCACGTTAAAAGCAGGAGTTCCCATCGGTGATGTTGAATCAACTTCGCACAAGATCCTTGCCGACCGCACCGGCCCCGATTCATTCCACGTGAAACTGGCCGACGATGCAGTGCTGCCCAACAAGGATTTCATCCTGAAACATAAAGTTGCGGGAGTCAGCATTGATGACGCTGTGCTGGAACACTCAGACAGCAACGGCGGTTATTTCACGCTGATTCTTCAGCCGCCAGAGCAGGTTTCAGATGAAGTCGCCGTGCCGCGCCAGCTCATCTTTGTACTGGATACTTCCGGCTCCATGTGGGGATTCCCGCTGGAGATGGCGAAGAAAACCATTGTCCGCGCGCTGGACCATTTGCGCAAAGATGAGACTTTCAACCTGATCACATTTTCGGGTGGTACAAGAGTTCTATTCGCTGAACCAGTCCCGGCGACTCCCGAGAATATTGCTGCCGCTAAACAGGTGCTGGCGGGAGCCTATGGAAGCGGCGGCACGGAGATGATGGGCGCCATCCGTACCGCGCTGGGTGATGATGCCGGCGCAAAGCCGGTGGAAGGCGACCCGGTGCGTGTGGTCTGCTTTATAACCGATGGTTACGTGGGCAACGATGCGGCCATCATCGCTGAGGTCAAGAAACATCCTGACGCGCGTGTCTTCTCCTTTGGCATTGGTACTTCGGTAAACCGTTTTCTGCTGACGAAAATGGCGGAAGAGGGCCACGGCGATGTTGAGTTTGTCACCGATCCCAAAGAAGCCGAACCGGCGGCAGAGAGATTTTATGATCGCGTGCACACGCCGGTGCTGGCTAACATCAGCATTGATTGGGGCGGTCTGCCGGTTACAGATGTGTACCCGCGCGAGGTGCGCGACCTGTTCTCAGCCAAACCCATCATCCTGACCGGACGGTTCACCGGCCACCCCTCGGGAAAGATCGTTGTCAAAGGCACGCAGGGCACGGGCGAATTCAGCCGCGCTATCCCCGTCGACTTTTCTCAACCTGATCCGAACAATGCTGCGCTGGAAAAAATCTGGGCCCGGCATAAGGTTGAAGACTTGATGTCGCAGGACTGGCAGGGAATTCAGTACGGCAACCCCAAATACAAGGCAGAGATCATTCAGGTCGGCCTGAAGCACAGCCTGGCGACGCAATACACGTCATTCGTCGCAGTCGAGACCCGCACGGTTGTGCAAGATGGCAAGCCGGTGCGGATTGAAGTTCCAGTGGAATTGCCAGAAAACGTTTCGCCTCTGGCAGTGCCATCAAAGCAGTTTGATCGACTAGAAACTTTTGCAAAATTGGCCACTCCACCCAATGCTGGCGGCTTGGCGTCTTCCGCTTCACGGATGAGTGCTAATGAGACTGTGGAAGTCACAGCGAATGCTCCGCTGATAGACACTACTAGCTCTCAAGTGACTCATACATTCTCCGGTACCGAACTGCACGGATATGCCGGCGTGGGAGGAGGAATTGGCTCGGGATCAAGCTCCGGTACCGGACAAGGTTCCGGAACAGCGAAGAAAGATGACGAACGGAAACAACTTCAAAGCAAGCTGAGTGCGCCGTTACTCGCCGTGTACGACTGCGCCGAACGTCGAAAGATGGGGACCAGTGGTTCTGGCTGTACGGTAAAACCTGGACCAGTGAAGGTGAAAGTGGAGTTAACTTCCGCCAGCACTGACGTTGCACAAAAGCTGGCTCAAGCGGGTTTCAAACTGGAGAGTGGCAAAGGTACAACCGAGCTTACGGGAACCATCCTGCTGCTGCAGTTGAAAGAACTGGCAGCGATAGCAGAGGTCAAATCAATCTCGCTGGCCCCATGAGGCCGGAACTGAGGAGAGGGAAAATGGAGGATGCCAACCAGCATCCCCCATTGCCTTTCAATCTGCGTGACAGTTATCGCACTTCGACCGCATGAGTCAGTTTGAAGCTGACAGTGCTTTCCGCCGGCAGAACGATTTCCTTGTTGCCCGTGTAGGCCGCTCCTGCGGTGCCTGCTCCAGCACCGGCCATGGCGCCAATGGCAGCGCCCTTACCGCCGCCCGCCAGTGCGCCGATCAGAGCTCCGGCTCCCGCGCCTCCGCCGATGAATCCTGCTGAACGCTTTCCTTTGCCTTGCAACACACGTTCAAAAGCTGCGGTCTGAATGCTGTGCTCTCTGCCGTTGATGCTGACGGAGTTCAGCCTGATTTCCAGCAGCGCTCCACCTTTGAAGTGGCCCATGCCTTTGGCATCCACAACTGTGCCGGATGCGCGCGCGCCCTGGTCAATGATGGTCTTGCCATTCACTTCTACAGGCCTTGCAACAGTTGCGGAAAAACTGTCACCAGCGCGGCTTTCCTTGGAATTGAGCGTATCTCCCAGCCGGACCATCAAGGTGGTTCCAGCAGGAATAACCACGGTTTCCTCGGCAGCAGGCTTCGCGCTGGCAGATTTGCCGTTTGCTGCCGTTCCACCAGCGTTGTTGTCACTGCTGGCTGCACTGTTATCTGTGGTGGTGGCCGGAGTGGATGATTTGGCACAACCAGCAATAAGAGCAAGCGCCAGGAGCGCTGCCATGTGGACCGAATGTATTCGTTTCACGAGTTTTACCCCCTTGCAAACTGTTCCATTTTTCATGGAACGCAAGTATTCAAAGTTGACGAGGCGACGCGACCAGAACTGAGGATTTTGGTAGTGAGACAGGTTTCAAGGCTCTTCGCCGAGGGCAGAGGCTGAGGCGGCAGCAGCAACGGCCTCATTGGACTGGCCGCCAGCTTCATTGGCCCTGACTTTCTCCAGAAATTTTTTCGAATTCAACAGAGGACGCTCCAAACTGGGGTTGTAAGAGGTCCACTCCGAATCAGGCTCGCGCAAAAACTGTGTACGCATGCTCTCCATCTTTGAATCCAGATCATCCAGGTAATGCAGCATGAGCGCCTCAGGAAACATGGGCATCTTGGGGCTGCCGAACTCGTATTTTCCGTGATGGCTGATGATCAGGTGTTCAATGAGAGTCTTGTATTCATCGGGGAAATTCGGAACCTGGGCAATCTTCTGGTGCAGCATCTCCAACTCAATGATCATGTGCCCGAGGAGCTGGCCCCGCGTGGTATAAGCAAAGGAGCGCGCAAAGGTCAGCTCGTGAATCTTGCCGATGTCGTGCAGAAAGGCGCCCGTGAGGAGAAGATCCCGGTTAATCATCTCGGGATAATTGCGGCACGCAAGGTCACAAACCTGAAAGAGAGATAGGACGTGGTCGAGCAGCCCTCCGATGAACGCATGATGCAGGGTTTTTGCCGCCGGGGCATTCTTGTATGCCTGTTCAATCTGCGGATCCGCCATAAACGCCCGCAGAAGGGCCTTCAGATACGGATCACTGAAGCTGGCCACATATTCACCCAGCGACCGCCACAGAGACGGAATGTCCTTGGTGGTGCGGGGCAGATAATCATCGAACTCAATTTCTGCTTCCTGCATAGAGCGCAGTTTATGCACCGTCAGCTGGAAGCGCCCATTGAACTTGTTGACCAAACCCCGGACTTTGATGAAATCATCCTGCTCAAAAATGTTGATGTGGTCCACCACGTTGTCCCACATCTTGGCATCGATGTGGCCGGTGCGATCACCCAGCGTAAGGGCCAGGTACAGTTCGCCGCTCTTTTTTGGCTTCGCCTGTTTTGAGATCACCACAAACGACGAAGTGATGACCTGGTTCTCAAAGCGAAGCGCGTCAGCAATGTAAAACTCTTTCATTGAGGTCTCAATATCTATCTTACTTTGCTTTGCTGATGCAATCAGGGAAAAACTCCGGTTTTGCAGGGGGAGGACTAGTACGGAAGTGTTTCGACCTTCCAATGATGGTAAATTTCAGCATCCTTGAAAATGGCAAAGAGGCCCGGGTCAATTTCACCATCCTGCACGGCCAGGTCCAGGATCTCGAGAGCGCGGTCAACGGAAACGGCTTTTTTATATGGGCGATCTGCGGCAGCCAGCGCGTCAAAAATATCTGAGATGGTCATCATGCGCGCCTGCAAGGGAATCTCCGGAGCAGAGAGTTTGTAGGGGTAGCCGGTACCGTTCAGCTTTTCATGATGAGCGCGCGCGATCTCAGGAATGTTCTTCAATTCATTGGTCCAGGGAATCGCCTGCAGAAAACTCACGGTGTGGACAACGTGCGCTTCAATCTGCAGGCGCTCGGCGTCATCGAGCGAGCCCTGGCGAATGGAGAGCAGCCGCACTTCCTCGGGTGTGAGCAGCGGCCTGGATTCGCCGAATGGATCTGTATACAGCACATTGGCAATCTCATTCAGACGATCAAAATTACCTTCCGGCAGCACGGTCGGTTCGTTGGCCAGGATAATGGCTTCCATGTGCTCGTCGAGCTTGCGCAGGCAATCAGCCAGTTGGCGGTCAAGGTTCGGCTCGGCAGCGTGAAACTCGTCGCGGCTTTTTTCCAACAGATACCGGATCTTGGATCTGAGGATTTCCGTTTCCAGCGTGCGCCGCACAAACCCAAAGCGCTGCTGGATAAGCTCCATCTGCGCGGGATAAAGCTTTTTTGCCTTGACCAGGACTTCTTCCGGAACGCCCACCTTGCCGAAGTCATGGAGCAGGCTGGCGTAGCGGATTTCCCGCATCTGATCGCGGCTGAAGTGGACCGGCGCGTAGAGGCCTGCTGTTGTCCGATCCACCGCTTCCGCCAACGCGAGCGTCAGGTTGGCCACCCGGAATGAATGACCGGACGTTGCAGGATCGCGTGTCTCAATGGCCTGAACAGAAGCACGCACAAAGCCTTCAAACAGGCGGTGAATATTGTCATAAAGCTGGCTGTTTTCAAATGCCACAGCGGCCTGGCTGGCCAATGAGAGCACAATTTCCTGCTGGCGCGCAGTAAAGGGAACCACCTGCTCATCCACAGTCTCAGGTGAATCCAGCCGCTTGGAAGCAACACGCTTGGCATTGATGAGTTGAAGGACTCCGACAATCTTATCTTTCTGGTTGCGTATGGGCACGGCCAGAATGGAGCGTGTGCGATATCCGGATTCCTCATCGAAGCTGCGATTAATGGTGTACGGGACGTCTGCGGGTATGTCGTAGGCGTCGGGAATGTTGACGATCTCTCCGGTGAGTGCCACGTAACCGGCAATGGAATTCTCATCTACTTCCATTGTGACTTCGCGGAAGGGCACTTCCACCGTGTCATTCTGTGCCAGCTTAAAACGCAGGCGACGGAAAGAAGCATCAGTTGCTGATGTGAGCGGTTCCGATTCGTGAGTGAGCGTCTGGGCGAATAACAACGACTGCCGTCCGCCCGGCGGCTCAATGGTCTCAACAAGGTAAAGCGACCCCGCGTCACTGCCCGTAAACTCACGCGATTTTGTCAGGATCAATTCCAGCAATCGCGCCGGATCGTGCTCCGCGGAGAGCGCCACGCCGATCTGATTCAGCTCATGGATCTCCTGGCTCGCGCCCGCCAGGCGCTGGTTTACTTCATGCCGCGTGTGGACCAGATGGATGTGGTCCAGAGCATTGTCAACCATTCGATCCAGTAGTGGCTCGGCAACATCTGGCGGCAAATAAGCATAGACCGTGCCGTCGTTTCGGGGATCGCTGAAGCAGGTGCTGGTAAGTGCCAGCACGCGAACGTTGGGAACACGCAACTGGGCGTAGTTGCGGTCCACCAGATGTTCTCGTGATACCAGAACAATTCTTTCAACGTCCGGATCATGCGCAACGGCCTGCTGAAAAGGAAGCCGTCGGAAGCGCTGAACTTCGCGAAAGTAGCGTGCCGCAACCGGGTCCTCTTCAAAGTAGGCAATGATGGGCAGGGCCCTCATGCCCGGCGCTATGCGGCGTTTTGGAGAAACGGCAGTGCTCATTTCAAGGACTTGTGGCGCTTAAGAAAGGTGCTGCTTGCCGAGAGATATTAGCCCAATTGGCCGCGTTTTGGAACATTACTGACTTCAAGAACCATGAACCAAGTGACAACGGCAGAACATGGCCTTCCGGTCAGGGAAGATGGGAGCTTAGCGCCTGAAGGTGAACTGGGCTGTGATGGTCTATTAGGTCTTCGCGGAACTGCTCCAGGGTCGATCTTGCCCCCAGCTTCGCATTGCCGCAGAAGCTGAAAGCGCCGGACGGAGCTTAGCTCGCTCAGACGAAGGCAGGTGATTACAGCAGACTGCAAGTCCCAAGAGCTGTTCGCGCTCTGCTGCTGTGTTGCGTCTTACCGAGACGGTTCTTGCGGCGCAGCGGTGTTCTTGAGAACCCGTTCTGTCACTGCTTCGCTGATTTCGTGGGCCAACCTGGGATCCAGGCGGCCTTCCAGCAACTTCTTTACGGCATCTTTGCTGCTTTGTTTTTCCGCCATGATGCCATTCCTAGTTGCAAATTGTTTGCCAAAACCAAAGATGTAGCACTTGCAAGCACTTAGCGGAGTAGCTGCGAACCCGGTATGCAGTTATTCCATAATCACGCGTATAGGATGGTTACAGTTTACAAACTTAAACTTTATTCATCGCCGTTCGCGTATTTTGCTGAGCAGGCGCAGGATTTCAAAATACATCCAGATGAGCGTCACCATCAGTGCGAATGCGCTATACCATTCCATGTATTTCGGAGCGCCGTATGCTGCTCCGCGCTCCACCAGGTCGAAATCGAGCACCAGGTTCAGAGCAGCCACAATCACCACAAACACGCTAAAGGCGATGCCAATGGTCCCAGCCCCGTACACTGAGGAAAACAACTGGATGTGAAAGAAACCGAGAATCCAGGTCAGCAGATAAAAAAGAGCAATGCTGCCTGTCGCTGCCACCACTCCCATGCGGAATTTATCTGAGACTCGGATCATTCCCGTGCTGTATACGAGCAGCAGAACCAACATTGTTCCGAACGTCAGCGCCACAGCTTCAATAGCGATGCCTGGATATCTAACTTCAAATATGGCTGAGACCGCGCCCAGCACCAGCCCTTCCAGCAGCGCGTAAAGCGGCGCCGTGATCATGGCCCACTGCTTTTTGAAAACGGTAACCAGCGCAACCACAAGGCCGCCAATGCTGCCGCCGAAAACAAGAGGGACCACGGCCTGCGGCGAATCAGAGTGCATTGCCAGGTTCCACGTCCAGGCGGCGGTGGCGATGGCACAAAGCAGCAGGATGCCGGTCTTATTGACCGCGCCTTGCACCGTCATCGTCTGCCCGAAGGCAGCGCGCTCGCCGCGAAAGGCCTGGTCGTTCAAAGTGGGATTTGACGTTCTCATGATTGCCATGAAGGATTCTCCGTTTGTCTTAGAGCGTTAACTCTAGGATATCGCAACGCCATGCCGTTTGAGGGCTGTCGAGAACGGCCGTTTTCCTATATAACGTCAAGCGGAGAAACCATGCGTCTGACTTCCATTCGTAACTTCTATTTTGGTTTGACAGTCCTTTTATTTCTGGCAACCACGTTAGTAGCGCTTCCCCTTTCAACCGCTGATGCTCAGCAACCCGACGTTTCGCAGTTCTCCGCGCTCAAGTGGAGGCTGATTGGGCCTTTTCGCGCCGGAAGAGTCACTGCCGTGGCCGGCGTGCCCGGTGATCCCAACACGTATTATTTCGGAACTCCGGGCGGGGGCGTCTGGAAGACGGTGGACGCGGGCCAGGTCTGGAAGCCCATCTTCGATAAAGTCCATGTCGCCTCCATCGGAGCACTGGCAGTTGCGCCTTCTGATCCGCATGTGATTTATGTCGGAACGGGCGAGCAAACCCGGGGCAACGGGCTGTATCGGTCCAACGATAGCGGCGCAACCTGGACCAGTGCAGGGCTTGAAGACGTGCTCTTCATTCAAGCCATCGTTGTCGACCCTCACGATCCCAACACCGCTGTGGTGGCCGGAAATTCCGTAGGCATGGGGATTTTGTGGATGCCCCTGCCGCGCTGGGCCAAGAGCGCCAATCGTGGAATTTTCAAGACCACTGACGGCGGCAAAACCTGGAAGAAGGTATTTACTGATGAAGAATCGCTCGGCATCGTTGATATGTGCGCTGATCTCGGCGATGCGCGCAAGCTTTATGCCGTGGTTTACCATCCGCCAAGCGGTTCGGGAGCGGCGCGAGTAGAAGCAACGTCAGTAATCGTCACTTCAACTGACGAAGGCACAACCTGGCACCTCCTGCACACAAAAGGACTGCCGGAAAAAGCGCGCAAGCGTATGGGCATTGCTGTTGCGCCAGGCAATGGGGGCCGCCGCTTGTACGCGATCCTCGACCAGGGATTCTTCCGCTCTGACGATGGCGGAGCTACATGGCAACAGCCGACGAAAGATCCGCGCGTGGTCGGCAGCGAATACTTCAGCCGTGTTTTTGCCGACCCCAATCATCCGGATGTGCTCTATGTGGCACAGACTTCGCTCTACCGTTCCACCGATGGAGGAAGGACCTTTGAAGCCTATGTTGGCGCTCCCAGCGGGGATGACTTCCACGTACTTTGGATTGATCCACGGAATTCTTTGCGAATGCTTCTTGGAGTCGATCAAGGCGCCATTATAAGCGTGAACGGAGGCAAAAGCTGGAGTTCGTGGTACAACCAGCCGACCGGGCAGTTCTACCACGTCTCCACAGACAATCTCTTTCCGTATCGCGTTTACGGCGCACAGCAGGACAGCGGCACGGCCGGTGTTCTCAGCCGCAGTGATTTCGGGGAGATCCTTCCGCAGGACTGGTATTCGGTCGGCGGCTTTGAATACGCTCACATCGCTCCTGATCCCCTTCATCCGGACATGGTCTACAGCGGGGGCTGGTATGGCTCGGTAGTCCGCTTTGACAAGAGCACCGGGCAGGTGGCCACAGTGTTTGAAGATGGCAAGAAATACCGCAGTGCGCAAATGCCTCCGTTGGCGTTTTCTCCGCAACATCCTGCACTCCTTTATCTGGGCACGCAATTCGTAATGAGGACGACCAATGGAGGAGCCAGTTGGCAGGAGATGAGTCCTGACCTCACCGGATATGTTGAGCAGCAGGAGAAAGAAGGCAAGGCTGAGCCGGGCCGTCCCAGGCCGCCAGCCATTACCGCTCTTGCACCTTCTACCGTGGATGCAAACGAAATCTGGGCCGGCACCAGTAACCGCCTTGTCTATGTCACCCGCGATGGAGGAGCCAACTGGAACAACGTCTCTCCAGCAGGGTTTGTGGAACCCATGCAAATCTTGTATGTGGAAGCGTCTCACCACGATCCCGCCACCGCGTATCTGACCATCGGCGCCACGCGCGAGTCCACGCCGCCTTTTGTGCTGCGAACCCATGATTACGGCAAGACATGGCAGAAGATTGTTGCCGGGTTTCCTGCGAATGAAATGGTGCGAGTGGTTCGCGAAGACACGAAACGCAAAGGCCTGCTTTATGCAGGAACCGACACCGGTGTTTTCATCTCCTTCGACGACGGTGATCACTGGCAGGCGTTTTCACAAAACCTTCCACCAACCCCTGTTACCGATCTCCAGATTCATGGCGACGATCTGACCATCTCCACTTTCGGCCGTGGCTTGTGGATTATGGACAACATAACTCCGCTGCGCCAGGTCAATGCCGGCCTGAACAGCTCAGACGCTTACCTGTTCTCGCCTCAAACCGGGATGCGCGTTCGCTGGGACAACTATCAGGACACGCCGTATCCAATTGAAACTCCTGCCGGCCAGAATCCGCCGGATGGCGCGATGATCGACTACTTTCTGGACAAGCCTGCAACAGGCAATCTCACGCTGACGATTCTTGATGAGAAGGGAAGTGAGGTGGCCAGCTTCTCCAGCAATCCCAAACCTGTTGAATATCTTCCAGCAAATGCCCCCAGTTACTGGTTTGCGCCGCAGACTGCACTGACCAACAATGCAGGAATGAATCGCTTTGTCTGGGACCTGCGATATCCCGCTCCGGCTTCGCTGCCGTACAGCTATTACGGCGAGCTGCTGGAGTACAGCGAGTACACGCTGGCGGACCATGCAGTACCCGGTCTTACTCCTCGCGTGCAGCCGCGCGGCCCCCTGGTTGCGCCAGGAAAATACACTGTCGAACTTAAATACGGGGGGAAAACATTGCGCCAGCCTCTCGCGGTGGAGATGGACCCGCGTGTTCAGGCGTCCCACGCGGACCTGTTCGCACAACGCGATCTGGGACTTGAGATCGTGAACGGGATGAAGGCCAGCTTCGATGCCTACCAGCAAATGGCGCCATTGAAAAAGACGCTGGCTGAGCGGAAAAAATCCTTGCACGATCCTGCCGCCAGGAAAGCCGCTCAAGATTTGAGCAAACAGATTGATGCTCTTGAAACCGGAAGCAAGGCGGACCCGGGAGTGGGTCCCGTGAACCGGGATCTGGGACGGCTTATCTTCAGCGTAGAAAATGCAGACATGCGTCCGGCAGAGCCGGTGCGCGCCGCGGTGGAACAAACCTGTCAGACATTGGAGACGAGACTGACCGGTTGGCAGCAGCTGAACCAGCATGACATCCAGTCGTTCAATGAGATTCTGGCCAAAGACAAACTTCCGCCGCTGCAAGCCGCGTCGGCTACCGTTACAGGATGTAAGCAGTAAGCAAGCTGCAGGAGCGCTGCATGCCTACCATCAAGGTGAATGGTGTTGAGCTTTTTTACAAGGAATCCGGCAGCGGTCCTGAGACCATTGTCTTCTCTCATGGGCTGCTGATGGACCACACTATGTTCGCGTCTCAGTGTGCAGTATTCGAGGGCCGATATCGCGTGGTTGTTTACGACCATCGAGGGCAGGGCCTTTCCAGTGTCCCTGGTTCCGGTTATGACATGGATACAGTGGCGGAAGACGCGGCTGCTCTCATCAGGTCGCTCAATGCTGCGCCGTGCCATTTTGCCGGCCTCTCGATGGGCGGTTTTGTCGGCATGCGCCTGGCAGCACGCCATCCCGAACTCATCCGCACGCTCACGCTGATGAATACCGGGTCGAAGAGGGAGTCAACTTACAACAGGCTGCGATACGGATTTCTGGCGCAACTGGTCAAGGCTGTGGGCACTGCGCCCTTCGTAAGCATCGCCGTGAAGGAGTTGTTTGGCAAGACCACGCGTACGAGCACAGATCCCGAGAAAAAGAAGATGCTGGAAGAGTGGACTGCCAAGCTGCGCTCGCGGCCGAAGCATACGGCCCATGCCCTGATGGGCGTCATGAACCGGCCTGAGTTCAGCCGGCAGGACTTGGCGGCGATTCAATGTCCAACTCTGATCATCACCGGCGAGGACGATACCGCCCAGGTCCCGGCGAATTCCCAGAGCCTGGCAGAGGCCATTCCCAACGCACGGCTGGTTCGTATACCAGGAGCCGGCCATAGCAGTTCGCTGGAAGCGCCGGAAGCCGTAACGCAGGCCATGAGAGAGCTGATGGAGGGCAGGCTCAAGGCCGCGGCTGATTAGGCGCTTCAGCCTCCCGCACCTTTGCTATAATCCGCCGCTATGAAGCCAACAACCCCCCAACGCATGCTTTCGCTGTTCATGATTGCTGTTTTCTTTGGTTCACAAGTGTGGGCCACTTGCGGAGGGGGCGGTGGTGGTGGCATGGGTGGAATGTCCGGTGGCGGCGGATCAAGTCAGATTTATTACGTGCCGTGGAAGATGATCACGGCCGATGATGCCGCGATCAAAGATGGTCTGACCGTTTACTGGTTTCCCGCCAGCAATGACGAACTGAAGCGCTCCAGCCTCCTGGAATCACGCACCTTGCAGCTCTATTCCCAGCAGTGCGTCAATATGCGTCTGGCGGATGCGGGGACCTCCTGGGGTAAGAAATTCTCTGTTAGCGCCCTGCCTGTGGCATTGATTTCTGAGCCAGATGGAACTGTGATCAGCCGGCTTGAAAACACCAATGGCAAGCTTAAAGTGGGCGATCTGGAAAAGCTGGTGGATGGCGTGATGAAAAAGCGCGAAGCGGCCATCAAGGAGAAGATGGAGAGCGCCAAGAGCAAAGCCAAATCTGGTGACACCCAGGGAGCCGTTGCCGAATATCGCGCTGTATACGACCAGAAATGCATGTTCCCGGGCAAAGCCAAAGATGCCCGTAAAGAGCTCAAGAAACTTGGGGTTGAAGTGGCCGAAGTGCCGGCTGCGCCCAACATTGACCCCAGCGTGACTGCCCAGATAGAGAAGACCATGCGCGCCGGTCTAAAAGCGGAAAATGCAGCCAGGTACGTGGAAGCAGAAAAGCTTTACAGCGCTGCGCATCAGATGGACCCTGCAGATCCCACACCTCTTCGCTTCCTTGGCGAACTTTATCGCCATCACATTGGTGACTGGGACAAGGCCGTGCAGACCTTTCATTCCATTCTGGACATGCCGGCTGATCCCATGTCACGTGCCGTCGCATTGCATGGGCTGGGAAAGATGACCATCCACAATGGTGAATTCAAGAAGGGCCTTGGATTGATGGAAGCTTCTGTACGCGAGTTCCCGCTGGCCCTTGCCTATCGCAACCTGGCAGTCTACTGGAACAGCGAAGGCGATCAGGCCAAAGCAGACGCGTACACCAAAGAAGCATTCAAGCTGGATCCGGACGATCCGTACAACATGGTATTCGCGGCCGTCTTTACGGCTGCCGCCGGACACACCGACGAAGCCCTCAAGATTGCCCAGAAGTATGAAAACCTCCTGCCTGCGTCTTACAATTTGGCTGCTATCTACGCGCAAGCCGGGCAGAAGCAGAAAGCGCTTGATCTGCTGAAGCGTCACTTCTTCCAGTATGAGCGTTACCAGGCCGTGCGCAGTAAAGAGATGATGGAAGCACGAGTGGATGCGGTGTTCGCGTCGCTGATCAATGACCAGCAATTCATGGCTTTAACCAGCGGAGCTGACGGGAGATTGCCCATTCCCATGCGGTCAGCTTCCGGTTCAGGGCAACGCTAGAATGTCTGAGAGAGGAAAGGGGCACAAACTTTGATGGATAGGCCGCCGACCGGCTTGTTTCGTATTTCTTTGTGCCCATGTATTCACGCTCTGGTCTCATTAGCAAATCTAATATTGCTCTAATGTTGCCGTAAGGATGGCCCGCCATACTCCCTTGCCGTGGCCAGTTCTTATGAACATCGGCCAAATTCAGTCGAGAGGCAATGCCGGAGGAATCATGTTTGAAGGCATTATGCAGCCGATGCATTTATTGGTGATTTTGGTTATCGCCCTGTTATTTTTTGGTCCGTCTAAACTGGCTGGCCTTGGCAAGGGATTGGGTGATGGCATTCGTCAGTTCAAAGATGCTCTGAAAGAAGAAGCGCCAGGCGGCGAAGCAAAATAATTACAAACCGAAGTTTTCACCTCCAGAATTTCCTCCCCCTCGGTACATCTGACCCAACCACCACCTCCATAGGTCGGTCCCCGAAATTGAGTTTCGGGGGCCGTCCGAGGGTTTTTGGCTTTTCCAAATTGCCCTGATCCGCCTTCAACTTTCCTGAATCATCGAACGTCGGCTGCCAATCCCTCCTGAGATTCCCTGATGACGACCAACTCCTTTCCCATCCGCCGCCCTACTTCAAGAAAGGCAGCAAGAGTTTCATCATCCGTTTTACGAGCCCGGACGACTTCCAGTTTTTTCATCTTGTGCACTGGATTGATGAACCGCACCCCCAGGATCCTGGGTTCGCGGTAGGTTACGGAGGCTATCTCGGTCACACTGAGGGAACGAGTGTTGGAAGCGAGAATCGTGGCTGGCTTGCAAAGCTTGTCGAGCAGGGTAAAGATCTCAATTTTTGATTCCCGCTCCTCGGGAACGGCTTCAATCACCAGATCGGCTTCACGCGCTGCCTGTTCCACGCTGGTGGCGTATTCCACACGTGCCAGTGCGGCATCAGCATCTTGCGGGGAGATCCCACCCACTGCAATAGACTCCTGTAGATTGTCGCGCATCTCGCGTTCAGCACGGCGCAGGCTGGCGGGAAGAATATCTTCAAGGATAGTACGGTAGCCGCCGAGAGCGGCCACATGAGCGATGCCGCGGCCAGTGATGCCGGCCCCGATCACCGCCACGGTATGGATTTCGGGCATGCGTCAGCTTTTTTCCAGGCCGTCAACCATCTTGGTGTAATTCGGGTCGGCCTTGCGCATGTAATCGGCAAGACGCTTCTTTTCATCATCCGTCATGGTTGAAATGCCGGCTTGAATGCGGCGCAGGGTGGCGGCGATGTCATCAACGTAGTTCATCATCCGGATCAGTTCACCAGTCACAGGCATGTAGTGCTTGCTCCTCTAGAGAATCCATTATTGTCTGATGTTCCCGCCTGTTTAGTAAAGCGCCTGACGCGCCGGCGGGTTTTGGCATCTAAGGCTGGTGGAGTACTCTGTCCGGCTCCTTACCCCTGCATGAGATCAAATCCAGCAGTTCTGATCGCCGAATCAAGCGGAATTTCGGAATGTCTTGACCGCCTGGCAGCGCAAAAGCGCAGCGTACGGCCTATTTCCACATATCGTCTCCAATTCAATGCGGGTTTTCAATTCAGAGATGCGCAACAACTGGTCGGATACTTGCACGCCCTCGGCGTATCCCACGTGTATTCTTCGCCGGTATTGAAGGCGAGGCCGGGCAGCCTGCATGGGTATGACATTACAGATCACAATCGGCTGAATCCCGAAGTGGGGAATTATGAAGACCTGGAAGCCCTTGTTCGCGAGCTGAGAAACTACGGCATGGGACAGGTGCTGGATATCGTGCCGAACCATATGGGCATTGGTCAGGGCGAAAATCCCTGGTGGAGTGATGTGCTGGCCAACGGACGCACCTCAGAGTTTGCGGAATTCTTCGATATCGACTGGGACCCGATCAAACAGGAGCTCAAGGACAAGCTTCTCATTCCAATCCTGGGAGACCAGTACGGCGCCGAGCTGGAGCGCGGCCGCATCAAGCTTGTTTTTGATCATGCGGGCTTTCACGTCGAGTATTTTGATAAAACCTTACCGCTTGATCCGCAGACGATTCCGTTCATTTTCGAGCCTGTCAGCAATGAGATTACTGATCAGGAACTGCGGAACCTGCTGGCTGGATTGCGGAATCTGCCTTCACACAGCACTAAGGATGGCGAACTGGTCCGCCAGCGAAGGCGGTCCATTGCTCCATTGACCCAAGCTTTGTTGCGGCTCATTCAGGAGTCAAGCGAGGCCCACACGCTCACAGAACGGGCATTACAGCTTCACAACGGACAGCCGGGCGAACCCCGGAGTTTTGATTATCTGCACCGCTTGCTGGAACACCAGGTCTATCGTCTGGCGCATTGGCGCGTATCCGGCGAAGAAATCAACTACCGCCGATTCTTTGACATCAATGACCTGATCGGCCTTCGGATGGAAAACCCGCGCGTTTTCGCCGCTACACACCAGCTGCTGCGGCAATTGCTCGCTGAAGATCTTATCCAGGGTGTGCGCATTGATCACTGTGATGGCCTCTTGAACCCGGCCCAATATCTGGTGCGCCTGCAAATGCTCTTTGCCGCCAGTCAATGCTCCGGAGTCAAGCCTCGTCCTCCCCTGGCCGAAAACGGCATTGAGCTGGAGGTACAACAGGTTTTCGGGCAACACGACTGGATGAAAGACCGCGCTCCTCTGTATACCGTGGTCGAAAAAATTCTGGGGCCGGGAGAGGACCTGCCCTGCGAATGGCCGGTGGACGGGACGTCAGGTTACGAATTTACGACCCTGGTTAACGGCATCTTCATCGATCGCCGCAATGAACGCCATTTTGCCAATCTTTACCATCGTTTCACGGGGACATCACCGGACGTGGACACGGTGATCTACAACTCCAAAAAGCTGATCATGCACGCGTCCCTGGCCAGCGAAGTAAATGTGCTGGCGAACATGCTGGATGAGCTTTCCGTTTCTGACCGTTACGCCCGAGATTTTACCCGTAAGGCGCTGCGCGACGTGATTCGCGAAACCATTGCCTGTTTCCCGGTTTATCGCACCTACATCGATGAACGTGGGAACATTACGGAACGCGATCAGGCTTATATTAACGAAGCCATTGTGCGAGCCAAACGTCGCAATCCTGACAAAGCGCCGGCGAGCTTTGATTTTTTGCGTGACATTCTCCTGCTCCGGCAACGGAATGAACCTGAGCATTACCGCAGAAAGCTTTATTTCACCCTGAAGTTCCAGCAGCTGACAGGTCCAGTGATGGCAAAGGGCCTGGAGGATACCACGTGCTACGTCTACAACCGCTTCATCTCCGTGAATGAAGTTGGCGGCTCGCCCAGGCAGTTTGGCAATACCGTCCAGGAGTTTCATGAAGGAAACCGCAAGCGGGCGGAACACTGGCCCTTTTCCATGCTGGCCACGTCCACGCATGACAGCAAACGCAGTGAGGATGTGCGCGCTCGCCTGGACGTACTCTCAGAGATGCCGAGAACCTGGGGTGCCCAGGCCTTCAAATGGCGCAAAGCCAATCGCAACCGCAAGCGCCTGCTTGCTGACGGGCGCAAGGCGCCGGACGCTAACGAAGAATATTTTCTCTACCAGACGCTGGTTGGCTCATGGCCTTTTGACTTTGCCGGAGCGAACGGCGCAGGACAGAAATACATTGAGAGAATTAAACAGTACATGTCCAAGGCAGTTCATGAAGCCAAGGTGAATTTGAGCTGGATCAATGATGATCCTCAGTACGTCGAAACACTGCAGCAGTTCATTGAGAGAATTCTTTCGCCCGGCAGCGGCGGTCGAACGAACGTGTTTCTGGAACAGATGCAGGCGTTCACTCGAATTGTTTCATTTTTTGGCGCCATCAATTCACTGGCGCAGCGCCTGCTGATGATTACTTCGCCCGGGAATCCTGATATTTACCAGGGAATGGAATTGTGGGAGTTCAGCCTTGTGGACCCGGACAACAGGAGTCCGGTGGACTATGCGGTACGCCAGCAGTTCCTGAAGGAACTTGACCATCGCGCGGAATCGGGCGACCAGGTTTCTTTATGTGCCGATCTGCTCCAAACCTACCAGGACGGACGAATCAAGCTTTGGACCACCATGCAGGCCCTGCGTTTGCGCCGGGACCGTCGTGAGCTATTCCACTCTGGAACCTACGCGCCTTTGCAGGCAAACGGCCCGAAGCGTGATCATGTTGTAGCGTTCGGACGTGAACATCACTCCGAGGTTGCCATTATTGCCGCCCCTCGGCTCAGTTACACACTGGCCGGTGGTTCAATGCAACCGCCGCTGGGTGATCTCTGGAGCACCACTGAATTGCCCGTACCTTCGAGGGCATCTGAGTTCATGGAGAACGTCTTCACCGGAAAGAAAATCAGAGTCACGCCGGGAAGAACACTGTTATGCCGCGAAGTCTTCGCGCATTTCCCGGTCGCGTTGCTGATCAATAGCTGAAGTGCTCGGCCCGCGATCACTCACCGTGCAAAGCCCCGCAATCTTGTCTGCCAGTTCTCCGGTCAACGCGCCGGGAGAAAAACGCCAGCTCCAGTTGCCATTACTCCGAGAGGGCGTGTTCATGCGCGCATCACTATTGAGCCCCAGCAAATCCTGCAAAGGTACAATCGCCATCGCCGCCACAGATGAGAAGGCGCCACGGATGAACGCCCAGTGCATCCCGTCCTCTGCCGGGCCAAAATATTCCATCGCGTGCTGCTTTTCTTCGCGGCCGGCGGACTTCCACCAGCCCGGAGTGGTGTCGTTATCGTGGGTCCCGGTGTAAACCACACATTGTGGAATGTGTTTGTGAGGAAGATAAATGTGAGCACCCGGATCACCGAAACCAAACTGCAGCACCTTCATCCCGGGAATGTTTAAGCGATCACGTAAGGCATGCACTTCTGGAGTAATAAGGCCGAGGTCCTCAGCGATGAATGGCAGATCGCCCAGCCGCTCCCTGAGCACACGGAACAGGTCGTCTCCAGGCCCTTTCACCCAGCGTCCATGGACCGCGGTGGGCTCAGAAGCGGGAATTTCCCAGTAACTTTCAAAACCTCGAAAATGGTCGAGGCGCACGATGTCACAGGTTTCAAGGGCCCAGGACATGCGATGCATCCACCAGTCATAGTTTTGTGCTTTGCACGCCTCCCAGCGATATAGCGGATTACCCCAGCGCTGGCCAGTTTCGCTGAAAGCATCCGGCGGCACGCCGGCCACTACGGTGGGCTGAAGGTTTTCATCCAGATGAAAGATGTGCGGATTGCGCCAGACATCAGCGCTGTCATAGTTCACAAAGATGGCTACGTCACCCACAATCCTGATGCCACGCTGGTGACAATACAGGCGCAGTGATCGCCACTGCTCAACAAAGGCAAACTGGATGGCCCGCTCCACTTCCAGTTCACGGGCGTATTTCAGTCCAAAGTCATGCAGAGCCGTTGCTTCGCGCCGAGCCAGACCGGGCTCCCAGGAACTCCATGTGGCGCCCGCATGCACCTGGCGCATCACATCAAACAGGACGAAATCCTCCAGCCACCAGGCCTGGTCGCGCTTGAAATCCTCAAAGCGACGGCGGTCACCATCGTGCTTTTCCAGAAAATTTTGCGCGGCTTCCCGCAGAAGCGGCATTTTGAAGGCAAGCACCTCTTCAAAGTTGACGCGGTTGGAAAATGCAGACTGTCGCTTGAGACGGTCCTTGCCAATCCAGTCGCGCTCAGCAAGGCGCTCAAGGCTGATCAGCAGGGGATTTCCGGCAAAAGCGGAAATGGCGGAATAAGGCGAATTGCCCATTCCCGGAGGCGAAAGCGGCAGCACTTGCCACAGCCCAATGCGGCTCCGGGCTAGAAAATCAGCAAAAGCGTAAGCCTCAGGGCCAAGGTCGCCGATACCCCCGGCGGACGGAAGGGAAGTGAGGTGCAGCAGGGTTCCGGCGCATCTTTCACAGAGCATACTTTTTCTATGATGCGTTTTAGCTGCGGGTTTTGGTCAGCGCACTCATCTCCGCATTGTTGATTTTCAATTTTCCTTCGTTTTTGAGCCGGGCGTCCAGGCTGTCCATGAACAGGCCGAGAGCTTGCTGGCGTTTCCGTTGGGCCAGTTGTTCTGTCAGTTGATCACGCTGGCTGGCAAACGAAGCGTCCGTCGCGGATGGCTCCTGGCGATCCACTACCTGCAGCACGCCTTCTTTATCGCCGAGGTTGAGCGGCCCGCTGATCTCTCCTTGCTTCAAGGTGAATGCCACGCTGGCCTGACCCGCCATGGAACCAAAATCCGGAACCTGGGACGTGCGGGTAACCAGATCACTGGTCTTCACCGTGGCACCCTGCTCCTTGGCAGCTTTTCCCAGATCATGCAACACATGGGCGCGGTCTGCCAATTCCTTGATTTTCTTCTGAAGCAAATCCGTCGCCCGCTCATTGGTGAAATCAGCGGCCACTTTGTCCTTGATTTCATCCAGCGTCGGCGTGCTGGGCGGCGTGATTTTAGTCACCTGAAAGACCACGTAGCTGGTTTGGGCGCGCGCAATCTGCGGAGCGGACTTTGCCTCGCTGGCAAAGATCAGCCCCATAACCTCCGGGGCCGGTCCTACACCCGGCAGCACGTCAGCGCGCGAAATAGGATTGCTCTGGACCACCTGGGCGCCGAACTTGGCGGCTGCTTTGTCCAGGCCCTGTTTCTCCGCGATCTCCTGGGCGGTGCTGGAGTCGGTATTGACTTGCTGGCTGGCGTGTTGTGCCTTGAGCAACTGCTCAATCTGCCCCTGAACCTCAGAAAGGGGTTTCACGTGCGCCGTTTCTTTTTCCTCGGTCTGGATGATGTGGAAGCCGTATGACGTCTGGACGACGTCACTGATCTGTCCGGGGTTCTGGGCAAAGGCAGTCTTTTCGAACTCGGGAACTGTCTGGCCCTGGGTGATCCAGCCCAGCTCGCCGCCTTTGTTTCCGGTATTTCCTGGATCCTGCGAATACTTGTTGGCGAGTTCCGCGAAATTGCCGCCTGCTCGCACTTGCTTCAGAATGTCTTGCGCTTTGGCGCGGGCAGCATCGACTGCCTTCTGGTCAATTTTGCCGTCAGGACCGGGCTTGGGCGTTTGAATCAAGATATGTCGCACCCGTACACGGTCAGGTGTATGGTACTGCTGCTGATTTTCAGCGTAATACCGTGCAACCTCGGCAGGTGTGACACTGACCTTCTTCTCAGCGTCGCTGTCATTCAGCACGAAGTAGCGTACCTGGCGCTTCTCCGGAACCGAATTCTGGTAGCGGGCTTTGTTGGCTTCAAAAAAAGCCTTCAGCTCTGCATCGGTGGGCTTGATCTGTTTGGCAAGCGCGGCACGGTCCAGCACGGCATACTGGATCTTTACCTTGGTGTTTTTGTCCTTGTAGGCCTTTTCCACTTCAACCGGGCTGACCGAGACGCTGGCTGTCACCAGGTCATAAAGCTTCTGGGCGAGCAAGCCTTCGCGCATCTGTGATTCAAACTCTGCCGGGGTCAGGTTTGCGTTGCGCAGCATTTCCTCGTACTTCTCCTGGCCAATCCAGACTCCGCCGGGAAAGAAGTTCTCCTTGCCGGGCCCGTTCCGCAACTCGTCACGCATCTCATCATCGGAAACGGAGAGCCCCAGGCGGTGCGCCTCATAAAGAGCTTCTTTTTGCTGGATCAGCTGGCGCGCTACCTGCGGTACCAGGTAAGCGCGGTAGAAAGCTTCCATATCAGGCGAGATTTGCCTGCCTTGCAGCTGGCGTTGCACTGCTTTCTGAATGTCTGTGCTGACAATGTCATTCCCGGCCACGGAAGCGACAACACCGCTGCGGGTGACGTCACTCCCACTCATGAAGCCGGGGATCAGGTAGGTAACCATGCTGGCAGAAAGCAGGAGCAGCAAGCCGCCAAGAATATATTTCGCGGCCTTATTGCCGCTTTGGAGAAAATGGATCATGTTATGGAAAGCTCTCCAAGGAGAATTTCGAGGATGCACCTATTATATAGGCAGCACGGCTCCTGTGGAGGTCAGGCGAACACCCGAAGCGGAAATTGGCAGAACTGCCAAGATTGCCAAAGATCGCCGAAATAGAGAGCTTCTGACCTGAATGAGCCCAGCCCTTAATGTTCAAGCCTGGAGCAGTTTTATTCGGTCCGGAGAGCTCGCATGGGATCGATGCCTGCTGCTTTCCTTGCCGGCACCACGCTGGCCAGAAGCGCACTAAGTCCCAGGACAGCAACGGCAGTCGTCAGAATCAGCGGGGCAAAACTGCTCACCCCAAAGAGCTGGCTGGTAAGAAGCTTTCCGGCGACGAAGACCAGAGGAATGCCAATAACCAGCCCGATGCCAATCTGAGAGAACGCCCCGCGCAACACCAGCCGCACAATATTCAGACGGTCAGCGCCAAGGGCCATGCGGATTCCGATCTCTCCTGTGCGTCGCGTTACCTGGTACGCCAATAAGCCATAGAGTCCGATGGATGCGAGCAGGAGGGCCAGGATTCCGAAAGCAGCGCTGAGGCGGGATATGAGCGTGTTCTGGCTGTAGCGGATATCAATTTGCTCGTCAAAGCTCAGCATGCTCAGTGGGGCCAGATTCGGGTCAATGCCGGCCAAATTCTGCCTTACCAACGATTCAAAATTGCGCGGATCGCCCTGAACATGCAGTTCCAATGTCCCCATATACATGGAGGATGTTTCCACCATATTGTCCACACCGTTTGAATACTTGATTGTCTGGCTCAAGGGAACAAAGAACATCACGCGCGCCGGGCGCGAGGCATTCTGGTATTTGGCGTCCCTCGCCACGCCGACAATTTCGTAATCGCCGGCGTGGCTCGGTTCGTCCTTCCCAAAGTGCTGACCGATAGGGTTGGCGGCCTCAGGAAAGAACTTCTTTACGAAAGCTTCAGTCACCACCGCTACGCGCTGTGAGGTTGCCGTGTCACTCTCCCGGAAGGCGCGGCCCTGCAAAATGGGCGTGCCGATGGTTTCAAAATAATGTGCGCTCACCCGGTCCCATGATGCTCCATTGTCGTTGCGTGGTTTCTGTCCGGCAATGTAAACGCCCTCACCCCAGTTGTTGCCCTGTTGCGCGGTGTAGAGTGACAGACTTTCATTGATCACGCCGGGAAGGTGGCTGAAGCGGTCTTCCATCTGCTGGTAAAGGCCAGTCAACCGTTCCTGGGTGTAGCCTGCGCTTTGCGGGCTGAACTGCACCAGCAGCCTGCCCTCGCGCTCAAACCCAAACTGCTGGACCTGCAGATTGTGCAGGCTCTGGGCCATCTGCCCGGCTATGGTCAGGAGCATCAGAGATAACGCAGCCTGCAGAATGACCAGCGATTTTTGTCCGAAAGCCGCAGGGTCACGACTGCTGCGGCCGACGCCGCGCAAGGCTTCAGCGGGATCAGAACGCGAAGCAAGCCAGGCCGGCGCCACGCCGAAAATAATTCCGGTGAGCAGGGCCACAGCGAAGGTGAATGCCAGTACGGGCAGAGACGGCGCAGCAGAAACAGGCACAAAATGCGATCCGCGAAAGGCCAGAGCCACCATGCCCCGGGTAGCATAGTAAGCGAGCAAGACGCCCGCGGCTCCACCCAGGACCGAAAGCAGAATGCTCTCCGTGAGTACGGCGCGAATGATGCGCATGCGGCTTGCCCCGATGGCCAGCTGCAATGAGGTCCGCACACGCGTAGCGGCGCCACGAGCCAGCAGCAGGTTGGCGACGTTGGCGCACACGATCAGCAGGATGGCTGCCGCAGCCGCAAGGGCGAGATAAAGCCCGCTCTTAGAGTCTTCCATGGAGTTCACACCACCCGCCCCGGAGGTGACATGAATTACCTGGTCCCTGATTTTCGTCTTGTCCTCATAAGGACTGACATTGGCGGGATCCGACAGAAACTGCTTCAATTCTTCGGTCATATGGGCGGAGACCTGCGCCGGATTGGCGCCCGCGCGCAAGCGTCCAATCAGATAGAGCCATGCGGTTGCCGGCAGATGCAACAGCGAGTTTTCGCGGGTCATGGCGGGCTCAATGGCGATAGGCATCCAAAAATCCGGCGGGTCGCTCTCCAGCCGGTCTCCGTAAAAACCGGGAGGCGCAATTCCCACCAGCGTCATGGGAATCCCATTGATGGTTAGATTGCTGCCGACCATGGTGTTATCGAGCCCATACTTTTGTTTCCATGCGCGATAGCTCATCACGGCCACCGGAGCTGCGCCGGGCCGGTCATCCTCCGGCGAGATCAGCCTTCCTGCAGCAGCACGCAGCCGCAAGACTGAAAAGTAATTGCCTGAGACGAGCTCACCAGTGAATGTTTCCGCAGCGTTTCCACCCGGCCGGCGGACGCTCAGGTCAGGACGGTTCGTCTGCGAGGCCGCCAGTTGCTCGTACTCCGGGGTGTGGTCACGCAGATATTCGTAGAGGGGAAAGGAGAACATTGACCAGTCTTTTTGCAGGTCACCCTCAACGCAGCAGTTGTATTTATCGCCCACGCGATAAAGGCCGCCGGGGTTGCCGACAGGCAGCGCATTCATCAGCACCTGTTGCACCATGGTGAACACAGCCGTATTGGCGCCAATTCCCAACGCCAGAGTCAGCACAGCCGTAATGGTGAATGCCGGCGCGTGGCGCAACTGCCTCAGTGCATAACGGATGTCCTGGACCAACGTGAACATGGCGTCTCCCGGGCTGCTATTCGTATTCAGACGAGTAAAACTGCAGGCCGTGAGCAGCCTGCAATTTCAGGCGGTACAGGTATGAATACGGAGGGTGGAGGATGCAGGTTTCAGAATTTTTGGCTGAAGATCTGGGAAACTTCGATGAAGGGTTCCTTGCTCCCGAGCACGATTTTTCTGCTTAGCAGAGTCTCTGCTTTTTGGCTAAACTCTTGTGTCGTTGCCCAAAACCCGTTGTCGACACTAATGCTTCCTGAAAGGAAAACTGGTGGATCCATCGATTGAACTGCTCATTTATCTTGCCGGACTCGTCATCGCGGTTGTGTCCCTGTTTGCGATCTTACGGTTGTTCAGCATTGACAAAACCATGAAGGCTGCACTCACGGAACTTCAGCACCTTCGGCGTATTCAGGGTGTAATGGCCTCGGAAAGTGGCCTGGAAGAAGTGCTTGAGTGCGGCGAATGCAAAACTCAGTTTCCAGTGGATTATTTAGGTACTTCAGGAGTAATGGTTGACGGCGTCTGCTCCAAGTGTTCCGGATACAACTGGCGCTACGTATTTCAGAAAAAAGCCCGGGCATCAGCATAGAAAATACAAAAACGGGTTGTTGGCAGGGGATGTTCAGCAGGCGCCTGATATCAGCGCCTGCTTTTGTTTTGTATGTGCAAAAAC
>DASUBD010000410.1:0-3346 GCA_035763445.1 Candidatus Angelobacter sp. | reverse complement strand
CGTAACCGATTACGCAATCTTCCTGCTTGACCGTACAGGCCACGTGACCAGTTGGAACTCCGGCGCCCAGCGCATCAAGCAGTACACAGCCGATGAAATCATGGGCAAGCATTTTTCTAATTTCTATACACCAGAAGACCGTGAAAAAGGCATGCCTCAGTACGTTTTGAAACAGGCAGAAGAGCATGGCCATTGGCAAGGAGAAGGCTGGCGGGTGCGAAAAGACGGGTCAAAGTTCTGGTCGAGTGTTGTGGTCACCGCATTACGGGACGAAGAAGGGCAGCTCACCGGGTTTTCCAAAGTCACGCGCGACATCACCGACCGCAAGGAACTGCTGGACAAATTGCACCGACATATGGCGGAACTGGAACGGCAGGTGGAAGAGCGCGAGCGAACCAACGCCGAGCTTGAAGCATTCAGCTACTCGGTTTCGCACGATCTTCGAGCTCCGTTAAGGGCGATTGAAGGATTTGCCAGCGCACTGAAGGAAGATTACGGCAGCCAGCTGGACGAAACGGCTCACGATTACTTGCATGAGATTATCAGCGCCTCAACACGGATGAACCGCCTGGTGCGCGACCTGCTGGAATACGGCCGGTTGAGTCGCATTGAAATCATCCCGCAGACTGTTGCAGTTCGCCCACTTGTCCGCCAGCTTTTGCATGAAGGACCAGCTGAGTACAAAACAGCAACTCTGACCGGAGATAAGGATTCGAGTGTCCTGGCACACGAGTCCACATTGGCCCAGGTCGTAATGAATCTAATTTCCAACGCGTTCAAGTTTCATGCAATTGGTGTGGCGCCGCAGGTTGAGATCAATGTGGAGAATACGGGAAGAGGACTGGTTCGAATCGCGGTAAAAGATTGCGGAATTGGCATCTCACCGGAGCATCAGGAAAAGATATTCAAGATTTTCGAGCGGCTTCACGGTTTCAACGAATACCCTGGGACGGGAATCGGGCTGGCGATTGTGAAACGTGGGATTGAACGAATGGGAGGCAAGGTGGGAGTAGAGTCACAGCCCGGCAAGGGCAGCACTTTTTGGGTTGAACTGCCGTCATCTCTGGAAAAAGGCATCTAAAACACGATGGGCAACGATACGCTCTTATTGGTTGAAGATGATCTGAGCGACGCGCGCTTGATCATGCGGGCCATTCAAAAGGCCCAGATCCCCATCCGCGTGGTGCATGTGAAAAATGGAGATGAGGCCGTGGCGTATTTGTCACATCAGCCTCCATATGTAAGCGCGTTCGCCAATCCACTTCCCTGCTTTATTCTCATGGATCTTAAGCTGCCTCGCAAAAGCGGCCTTGAAGTGCTTCAGTGGATGCGCGAGCAGAAAAACGGCGTGGAAAGGGTTCCTGTGATTATGCTTACCTCCTCGCATCATGCCGTGGACATTCGCAGCGCCTATGACATTGGAGTCAATTCTTATCTTGTGAAGCCTGAGTCAAGTGAGGAGCTCTTGCGAATGATGATCAGTCTCAAAGAATACTGGTTCAGTTTCAATCGCGGGCCTATCTGTGGATCTAAGGAGGCTGCGGGCTCTCCAGCATATTGATCAGGCTGTCGAGTAGAAAATGATTTACTTCTGCCGAGTGCTCTGCGCCAACTGAGGAAGGACCTCACCAATCGCCCCGCGCAACACCAGGTCGGCCACGCTATCCATGGCTGTTGGTTGAGCGTTCACAATGATGACCTGTGCTCCCGCCGACTTTGCCAGCGGTACCGCGTTGGCTACGGGATAGACGCTCAGACTTGTCCCGATGGCGATGAGCAGGTCAGCTTCTTCGGCAGCGTGCAGAGCTCGATCAATCACTTGAGTATCAAGGCGCTGCCCAAAAGAAATGGTCGCACTCTTTAAGATCCCGCCGCAGCTTCTGCATTCCGGATCTTCCTCTCCGGCGCGAACGCGCTCCAGAGTGGCTTGCATAGAACCGCGCCAATCACACTTCATGCACCTGACTACGTGAACGGTGCCGTGTACCTCTATTACGGTCTTTGACGAATTGCCGGCACGCTGGTGCAGACCATCTATGTTCTGGGTGATCAGCGCATGCAGGCGTCCATTTTTTTCCATCTCCACCAATGCCATGTGACCGGCATTAGGTTTGGCAGTCCATGCAGGATGCGCAAGACGTTCCTGCCATGCCAGCCGGCGGACTTCAGGATCGGCCATGTAATAACGAATGTCTGAAAGCTTTTCCGCTTTGGGATTCAGTGTCCATACGCCTTTGGGGCCCCGAAAATCCGGGATTCCCGATTCGGTGGAGATGCCGGCGCCGGTCAGCGCGACAATGCGCCGGGTACGTGAGAAAAGAGAGGCAGCGGTGCGGAGATCATCCTGAAGCACAGATTGATTCTACACAGCACATCGCGCTCACCACGGAGGCACGGAGACACGGAGCAAGGCAGGGTTGCCGCAGATTTCGCAGATCAAAGCTGATCAGGATGGAGATCGTCGTAGTCACACCGGCAGTGATCCGGAGTTAACGGAAATGCGACAGCCCGAATTTGCAGTTCTCACTGCCTCCTTGTCTCCGTGGTGAGTGGGGCTCTCGACAGGTGAGCTAAATTCCTCCGCTCTTCTCCGTTACCGCTCCCTTGTCTTTCTGTTCCTTGATTATGGGAGGATTGTGGCTGGGCGGCAGCGCGCCATGTAACGCCAGCTGTCCAAGGCGGCACTGGTTGATGGCATTGCCCAGGATGCGTTGAGCCTCCTGCGGGGCGTGGAAGCCCATGGAGTTTTCTGACATGATGAAGTCGATCATGAACTGCCCATGGCGCTGGTAGTCCTGCGCCTTGGCCAGCACCTCGGGCGAGACCTTGTCCTTGTTGTCCTTAATGTCGTTGATCAGGTCCATGAGCGCGTCCAGAGCGGTATTTCGCAGGTTGAAGAAGCGGACCTGGATCTCTTCCGCACGCGCTTTCAGCTCATCTTCAGAAAAATGATGGCAGGTCTGGCATGAGCGGTTGATCTTGAGCAGAGGGCTGTTGATCTGATGATCACTGATCTTCATGCCGCCCATGCGCATATAAGGCATGTGACAGTCGGCGCAGGCGACGCCCGAGCGCGCGTGTATGCCCATGTTCCACACTTCAAATTCAGGATGACGCGGTTTGATGAGACCGGCGCCGGTGTCAGGGTGTACCCACTCCTTGACCTTGGTTTCATCTTCGGCGGCAATGATGTCTTCAACCTGCAGCCCTTTGGTCCAGGGAAAGGTGAGCGTCTTCTCCGGGCCCTTGAAGTAATAGGTAACGTGGCATTGTCCGCAGACGTAGCTTCGCATTTCCTGGCGCGTGGCCATTTTATTCACGTCGTAGTTCTGCACACCCTGCGACG
>DASUBD010000409.1:0-4170 GCA_035763445.1 Candidatus Angelobacter sp. | reverse complement strand
CTTTGGCTGCGCGGGCGATGCGTTCAAGACGGCTTGCGATCAAGAGTGGTTCACTCCGGGTAAACCACAGTTTAAGGCACGCAGGCAATTACAAGGTCCTATGAACTTGATAGCACCTGCACGCGAGGGACCTTGATGATTAATGCCTCAACGGAAGGGAAGCGGCGAGCTATGTAAACGACATGCGGCTGAATAAATGCAGGCATCGCCGGCGAAAGGAGCTTGATCATTTAAAATCTAGAGAAAGCCTTCATGCGCACTCTTTATCAGAACTGGATGTATTCATGGGAGACCCGTCTCACCACGCGAGATACCAACCGCCTGGTGCGCCCGCTGGAATGGGGCATGGAATGGGCAAAGCGCTGGCCGCTGGTAAATGGTGATTGTCCCGCCACTGAAGCTGAATATGAAGACTACCTTCACCGTCTGAATGATCGAATTGTCGCGCGCAGTGATGAGTTTTTCTCTTATGAGACGCCCACCGACTTTCGTCTGGAGAAGCGCAAGATTGAGCTTTTTCCCACCGGCAGCAATGGCAACCAGAAGGAGCCCAAAGGTGAAGGCATGTTTCTGCGCTTCACCTCGCCGGTGCGGACGCCGTATGCGGAAAATGATCTGGTGAATGCGCGCTGGTTTCCTGCTGAGGGCGACCGTGCCGTGATCATTCTGCCGCACTGGAACGCTAACGGGATTGCTTACAACGCTCTCGGCCCGCTGCTCAACCGCTTTGGTGTTTCTGTGCTCCGCATGAGCAAACCATATCATGATATTCGCCGCCCGGTTGAGATAGCACGCTCAGATTATGCAGTGTCTTCAAACATCTGTCGCACCATTGATGCCGCGCGCCAGGCGATTATTGACGTGCGCAGCTGCATTGACTGGCTGAACCAGCAGGGCAAGACGCGTGTCGGCGTGCTCGGCACCAGCCTGGGCTCGTGCTATGCATTTCTCGCCGCAGCTCATGACGCGCGACTGAAAGCCTGCGCCTTTAATCATGCGAGCACCTACTTTGCTGACGTGACCTGGACCGGGCAGTCCACCCGGCATGTACGCGAAGGTCTGGAGCGCGATGGTTTGACTCTGGAACGCCTCCGCCAGGCATGGCTGTGCGTCAGTCCCATGGCGTATTTTGACAAGTTTGCCCGCTTTCCGCGAAAGACCCTGATGATCTATGCCAAATACGACCTCACCTTTCTGCCCGAACTCTCGCGCGATGCTGAAGCCGCCTTCCGCTCCCATGGCATTGATCTGAAAACCGTGGTTCTTCCCTGCGGCCACTACACGACAGGTGAAACCCCGTTCAAGTATGTGGACGCATACCATATGGTGCGGTTTCTGGTGAAGAGTCTCTGAGTGCAGCAATCTGTTTTCTTCTGCAATCCCGAGCCCAAGCAAGGGATCTCTATTCTTCTGAAAGAACGGCATCTTCAGCAGAAATTCTCGCGACTTTGTAGGTCAGGCGAGTTCCTGTTGTCTTCTGTCACATTGGATCTCATAGGGTTCCCTCGCTGCGCTCGGGATGCAACAAAAGCTTTGATCAAACCCTCTCACTTCTTTCTCCGTCCAAGGAATGTTAGAGGAGAATGCAGAGATGAAGGTGCTTTCGTTCCTGGGGGCCATTGGAGTGGGGATTTTTTCCGCAGCTTGGCTTGCCAGCCTGCAGCGCAAGGGGCAGCGGCCCGCGGCGGTGCAATCGGGCTTTCTAAATATCAACCAGGCCAGCCAACAGGATTTGATGCGCGTTCTCGGGCTGGATGCGGCGACAGCTGAGCGCATTGTGGAGCATAGGCCTTATCCAAGCAAGCTTGATCTTCTCGGACGCATGGTGGTTCCGGAAGAAATCTACCGGCAAATTAAGGACAGGATTGTGTATAAGGCCAGCTGAAGGAGGGAGTGGAAATCAGATTACCTGGATCGGGTGATCCGGTGATCGAAAAGGCTTAACCGCGAAAAAGTTCAGGTCACCTGATCACGCGATGGCCAGATCACCCGATGCGTTACTTGTTTTTCCACACAGGCTTTCTCTTCTCAATCACCGCGCGCAGGCCTTCCTGAACGTCTTCCAGGCTCATGAGTTCGTTCAGATAGAGGTCCTGTGATGTCTTCATGGCCTGCTTCAACGGCAGGCCAATTGAGTTGCCTATCACGCGCTTGGTTACTTCCAGAACCGGGCCGCTGAATTCTGAGATGCGGGCCATCAATGATTCAACATAGTTCGGCAATTCCGTTTCCGAGACAACTTTGTTGACAAAGCCGAAGCGCAACGCGTCTTCTGCGGTAAGAGCTTCTCCGGTCAGGATCAACTCGTACGTCTTTTTCTGTCCAATAATCTGCGGCAGCATCACGGCGGCGAACGGAGGAAATACTCCCAGCTTCACTTCCGGCTGGGCGAATTTGGCTTTAGGTGTGGCAATGACGACGTCACCAAAGCCCACCAATTCTGAGCCGGCGCCAATGGCGGGCCCGTTCACAACCACAACCACGGGCTTGGAAATGTCCACCATCGCCTGAAACACGCGCGTGAACGCGTCCAGCGTCTGGAACACGCGGTCAGGCCGCGAATCCTCGAGTGATATGCCGGCAGAGAACGCCTGTTGTGACGATTCGAGCAGAATGGATTTCACGTCCCCGCGGCCATTCAGGCTCTCAATCGCTTCCGCCATCTCTTTCATCATAGGCACAGTCAGCACGTTGTGCGGAGCATGGCTCATGGTGAGCCGGGCGATGAAGTTTGAGATCTCAAATTGAATGTACTTGAGCGGCTTCGGCGCCATTCTGGTATCGCCAGACAAATCGGGTTCAGCCGCTGCGGGCCGTGTGGCCATGGATCACCTCAAATGTTCATTTTTCCGGATTCAGGCTGATTATGTGGCCAATCACTCGTAAGTTCAAGCCAGAGAACCCCTTAGAGGGTACTCGCAAGTGCACGTTCTGCCGGGTGGCCAGCCACCCACGTGCTGACCTTTTGTAGTCCTTCCCCCCTTCGCTCATTGATGCCTTGTGTGCCTGTCAGCCTCTGCTGACGCTGAGGATTAAACGCATATGCAGCCTGATTCCCGGCCTTTCCTATTTGTATCCGGCTTCGTACAATGCCTTCATGAAGATTGCTTTGGGCGCGGATCATGCCGGTTTTGAGCTGAAAAACAGAATCAAGCAGCACCTTCAGCAAAGAGGGATTGAGATCCATGATCAGGGCACAAATTCCCCGGAGTCGGTGGATTACCCTGACTTCGCCCGGCTGGTGGGGCATGAAGTTGCCCAGCATCGCGCTGATCTGGGTGTTCTCGTTTGCGGCAGCGGCATCGGCATGGCGATTGCGGCCAACAAAGTTGAAGGCATTCGCGCGGCTAACGTCTCCAGCGAGTATGAAGCCCAGATGAGCCGTGAACATAACGATGCCAACGTGCTTGCGCTGGGGGCTCGCATCCTCAATCCTGAGCAGGCCCTGGGCATCGTCGACAAATGGCTGGCTACGCAGTTTGCCGGCGGACGCCATGAGCGCCGCGTGGAAAAGATCGCCCAGATTGAGCGCGAAGAGGCGCAATCGGCCGCGGCGCAGGCGAAGAGTTGATGCATCCGCACTGGGTACGCGGCGAATTTGAAATCTCAACCGATCCGGCGCGAATTGACCTCGTGGCAGTTCATGCATTTCTCACCAACTCGTATTGGGCCGCCGGAATTCCTCTCGAAACTGTCGAGCGCTCCATCAGGAATTCGCTTTGTTTTGGCATTTATCAACGTAATTGCCAGGTTGGATTTGCTCGCGTCATTACGGACTGCGCCACTTTTGCTTATCTCGGGGATGTCTTCCTATTGCAGGAGCATCGCGGTCAGGGTCTGAGTAAATGGATGATGGAGTGCATCATGGCTCATCCTGAACTGCAGGGTTTGCGCCGTTGGTCGTTGCTGACGCGTGATGCGCATGGGCTGTACCGCCAGTTCGGCTTCACAGAGCTCAAGTCACCGCAGCGCTGGATGGAGCGTCACGACCCGGAAATTTACGCGCCAAAGCACGGGAATAAAGGTCCCCAGAAGTAGTAAGATTTTTGAGATTATGAAAAACGCCGTGATGTCCCGCCCGCTCTCGCAAGCCGATCCTGAAATCGCACAGGCCATTGCCAATGAGGCGCAACGCCAGCATGAAGGACTGGAGCTGATTGCATCAGAAAA